>JBAWDM010000217.1:0-9657 GCA_049590735.1 Asticcacaulis sp.
GCTCTGGGTCTGGTTGTAGAGGTATTCGTTCTGCCCCCAAAACTGCGTATCCTTCTGGTTGGTCAGGTTGATGCCGTTCAGTGTGAGCTGGAGCTTTTCGCTGACATTATAGAAGAAGGCAGCGTCGACATAGGTCGAGGCCTTGAAACCACGCGTGCTGGCGCTCATGACATCATCGCTGTAACCACTGAACCACTTGTCGCGGTGGCTCATGGAGACACGGCCGCCCCAGGTCGCGGTTTCGTAGTACAGGGTGGCGTTATAGCTGTTTTTCGAAATGCCGGTAATTGAGGGGGCATCGACATAGGAATAGTTGGCCGTCACGCCGAAATTATCGAACGGCGCCGGCAGGAAGGAGAGCTGGCTTTGCGCCACCAGTTCAACCCCCGTCAGCTTCGTATTACCCTCGACATTGATGGGCATCGAGAATTCCTTGACGATAGTGGTATCTGTCGCGCCCGGTATGGTGCCAAAGGGCACGCCCGTCTCGCTGAAGGGAACATTTTCAAGGGTCACGCTGCCGATGAAATTGGTAATGTCCTTCTGGTACACGCCCACCGAAAGAAGACCGACCTTGCCGAAATAGTATTCAACCGCCAGATCGAGCGTGTTGTCCTTATAGGGTTTAAGGTCGGGATTGCCGCGAGACGCCGTGATGTCACAGTCATTCGTGCCATCCGTTTCGATTGTGCAGTTTTCCTTGCCCTGAAAGGCGCTGCCCTTGGCTGCCATTGAGCCCAGACCGGGACGGTTCAGGTTCTGGGTGGCGGCGAAGCGCACCAGCACATCCGGCGTCAATTCCAGCACCGTGTTAAGCGACGGCAGGACACCTTCATAGTGGCCCTTGACGTCCGTTGTGCCGAGATAGGCGTAACTATCGCCCTGAATCCAGCCAGTCGAACGGGTGTCGGTCGAATAACCGCGCAGGCCGAGATTACCACGGAAACGCTTACCCATCAGTTGGCTGTCCCAGTCCGCCTGCGCGTACCACGAAACTGTTTCTTCCGAAGTATTATAGACATTCTCGATGTCCTGAAGCGCGCCGCCTTCGCCATTGGCGTTGGGGCCGAAGCGGTGATACTCATCATACTTGGCGAAGGCCTTGTCATAGTCACCGATCAGCCATGACCCGAATTCGTTGGTGAATACGGAGGTGATATCGCCAACAGATGTGCCGCGCGTCTTGGCCGTGGTGCCGTTGACATTGCCGTCATAGAACAGGTCCATGCCGTCCTGAGCGAAACGGTGATAGGCGACACCGGCACGCAGGCTCCATGTATCAGACAGGTTATAGCGCGCGTTCAGCACGCCTTCCTTCAGTTCCGAAGAATTATGGAAACCGCGATAATAGAAATTATCCATCACATAATTATCGGGATCAGTCGTGTCCCAGCCGGGATAGGCGAACGAAGCCGAACGGCCATCACTACCGTAATTGGCAACCAGATTGCCCATGGCGCGCATATAGAGCTTATCGTCATAAGGCGTCTCATAGGTCGACTTTTCGTAGCCGATGTGCCCGTCAAGCATGAGACGGTCTGTGATATTCCACTTGCCGGTCAGGGCGATCTGATCGAAGCGGTTCTCATTGAGCGAACGGCGATGCTCACTGCCGAAAGTGATATTGGTCACATCGCTCATGGTGACATAGCCGTCCGGATCAATGGTCATATCATTGATGATGGACGCCTTCTGGAACTGGGCCGGCCAGGAGCCGCCGCCCGGTGTTTCAAGAGTGGTTGAGCCCAGACCACCAATCGGACGGGTGGCCAGATGCATTTCGTCGCGGTGTGTGGTGAATTCACCATGCAGAACGTCAAGCGTCAGTAGTGTGTTTTCCGTCGGACGCCATTGTACCGCCGCCGTCACGCCCAGACGCTCCAGCTCAGCGTCCCATGAAGATACGCGGTTGCCGTCAGCGAAATAGAGATCACCGGCCATAAACCTGGCCTGCTTTTCGGCGCTCAGATGGGAAATATCCAACCCGTCATTGATCAGATCAACCGCATCGCCCTGAGGGTTGCCGTCTTCGTCCAGAGTCGTCTTGCCCAGTTGTGAGTAGTTGTAGGTATTGTGGCCCTGTTCGGTGGTATGGCGCTTGCTGTAGGCGACCGAGACGGCTACGCCGAATTTATTGTCCCAGTTATGGCTGTACAGGGCCGCGATGCGTGGCTGCGTATCCTGCGTATATTCATTGGTGCCCAGCTTGAACGACAGCGCGCCCTTGGAGCCAACGCCGTAATCAAAAGGCTTGCCGGTAAACAGGCCAACTGTGCCGCCCATGCCGCCTTCATTCTGGGCCGCTTCGAAGGTCTTTTCGACCTCTACCTTTGAGAACAGCTCTGAGGCAAAGATGTTGAAGTCAAAAGCCCGGTCGCGTGAGCGCTGGCCGCGGCTGTCCTGCGCGGAATCGACATTGCCCAGTACTTCCATGCCGTTCAACTGCACACGGGCGAAGTCAGGACCAAGACCGCGTAAGGATATGCGTCGGCCCTCGCCGGCTTCGCGGGTGATCTGCACGCCCGGCAGGCGTTGCATCGATTCCGCCAGGTTCAGTTCCGGAAACTTGGCCATGTCTTCGGCGACAATGACGTCTTTCTGGATGGCCGAACGCTTTTTGAGGGTACGCGCATCGCTCAAAGACTTGCGAAAGCCGGTGACGACAACTTCGGTGGCTGAGTCATCTGTTGCCGCTTGGGCCGTCGCCTGATCCTGAGCGATGGCCAGTGCGGGCACTATGGCACACAGGGCGCCAAGGGCAGCGCCCGTTAAAATCCGACGACGGAAATCGGTAAGAGCCTGAGTGGGCTGACGGCGTGTGGGCAGTGGGAGGTGGGAAGTCATGAAAGTCTCCGATCGTGTCCAATGGGCATAAATGGCGAGGCTTCGTTTCGCAGCCGCACGACAGGCATGTCCCTACCGTGTCGAACGTCCACTTACGGTTCCGGACACCAGCCTTCAGGGCGCAAGGGTTCGCGCCCTCTGACCGACGTCAAAGTTCCATAGGTAAGGCGTGTTCAGACCGTTATTGTTAATACGAAGCAAGGCTTAAATGTCGTAAAATAAATCTGGTGTAAACCAATTTCGTTCAATTTGTTAATATTATATAAGTATCTAAATTTTTACACAAATTTGTCATATAAGTATGGTTCTATGTAGTATTAAGCTCAATAAAATATGCTGCTTTAGGCGCTTTTCTTTTATACTCTATATTGTTAGTATGAATTGCGTTGTTTAACGCCCGCGTATATCGACGCTTACTTTGAGGGCGTCATGACGCCAGTGTTCAACATCATACTCGACCACCCGCCCCAGAGCATCATAACAGATGCGCCGTAAGCGCAGGCCCGGCAGGCCGGTCTTGATGCCCAGCGCACTGGCTTCATCGCCGGTCAGGGCACAGGGTTGCATTTCCACCCAGTTGCGTTCCAGACTTATATTATAATCATCCCGCAATAAGGTGGTCAGGGACAGATCAAGATTATGCGCGATCAGGCCTGGGGCCACCTCGGGTATGACATAGATAAGTTCAAGCAGAACAGCGCGGCCATCAATATAACGGCGACGGCGAATCTCATAAAGGGGCGCATCCGCCGCGATAGACAGAATTTCAGCCACATTTGGCGGGGCCGCTATTTCCCGCGCCGACAAGGTTTCGGTCAAAGGCACGCGGCCTTGCGCGCTGACATAGGACATGAAGCCTTCAAGGCGGGTGGGATCATAGACCACGGGCGGCGGGGCGACATACCAACCGGAACGGTCTTTGCGATAAATAAGCCCTTCTGCCTCAAGCTGGATTAAAGCCGCCCGCACCGTACCCCGCGCCGCCCCCGTGCCGATCTGCAATTGCCGTTCCGAAGGCAGCCGCACCCCTTGCGCCAGATCGCCACTTTCGATGTGTGCCGCTAAGCTGTCACGGACCCCCAGATAATGCCGCAAATCACCGGTGGGTGCGCCGGGTACGGCCATATTCATCCACCAGTCTGGCCGGGCAGGTGAAGGCTTTGGGGTCATGAGGGATAGCTTTCGCAAAACGAAGACAAGAATCGCCCATAGATGAGTTCGCGGCGTTTTTCTACCCTAAGGCCGCCAGTTTGCGGATCAAGGGCATATAGCTGGCGAAGGCCGGAATGGTTAAACCGACCACCTTGCCCTGCTCATCATAGCCGCGCAGCTTCAGGGCATCGGCATGACCGGGCTCTGCCAGAAAAGCCGCGACCTCATCGTCGCGCATTACCCCGCCTTGAAGTTTAAAGCTTTGCAGAGAGGCTTCACTCAGGGCGTCCTGATAGGCCGGATTGATCGTGGCAAGGTAACGCTTGGCACGGACATGCAGCGCGATGGGTTCTGTTACGGACGGGCCCAGATGGCGCGCCAGAAAACCAGACCCGATGCGCTCATGCCGGGTATCCAGACCACGATCGGCTGCCGTCTCACCGAATTTATGCAGCAAATGGCCGATATCATGCAGAAGCGCTGCGATGACCAGTTCATCACTGGCGCCATCCGTGCGGGCATGAAAGGCACATTGTTCAGCATGTTCGCGCTGGCTTATGTCTTCGCCATAATGCTCATCACCACGCGTGGCGTAGATCATCAGGATCTGGTCCGCGAAGTCATGAGCTTCCGTTTCCGGCAAGGGGCTGGACGCAGCAAGCCCGGTCGGTAATCCAGTCATCAACATCTCAATTTTAAACGCAATTTTTTTGGTCTATACCAAAACTTTGTCGCTGTCACAAATGATTTTCACGGCCGGTCTGTGAAACTTACGCGACAAAAATGTCATGAAAAATTCAAACACCTGAAAAACGAGCTGGTCTATACCAAAGGCAAATCCACGGAATGCAGAGGCAGCCTCATGACCCAATCCCCGCACACCTCAGCCAGCCGCCGCCAGTTGCTGAAAATGGCCGGCGCAGGTCTTAGTCTGGCCTCACTGGCGTCCCTGCAAAAGGCTATGGCCACCCCTGCTCACAGCGCAAGCGGCACCCTTATGGATGTCGAGCATGTCGTCATCTTCATGCAGGAAAACCGCGCCTTCGATCATTATTTCGGCACCTTTGCCGGGGTGCGCGGTCAGGGTGATCCGCGTCCTCTGCGTTTGCCGAACGGTCACAGTGTCTGGCGTCAGCCCAGCGATCAGCATCCGGATGGCTATGTCATGCCCTATTGGGCCGATTCAAAAACCGCCAATGCCTATGTGGTGGATGGCGCCGATCAGAGCCACGACGCGGCGACCTTTATCGTCAATGGCGGCCATTATGATCAGTGGGGCGTGTCTAAGCAGATGCATAACCGCATGACCTATTACAAGGCCTCAGACCTGCCGTATTATCATGCGCTGGCGGCCAATTTCACCCTGCTGGATGCCTATCACTGCTCGACCCTGACCCAGACCTATCCCAACCGCCTGCATTTATGGACGGGTTGCAATGGGGCCGGTCAGGTGGGCGGCGAACCTGTCCTGTCCAATTACGGCGAAGACGAAACGCCATCCGCCGACATGGCAGAAGACCGCAAGATCGACGCCTATACCTGGACGACCTATGCTGAGCGCTTAGAAAAGGCAGGCATTAACTGGAAGGTCTATCAGGAATACGACAATTTCGGCGACAATATCCTGCATTGCTTTGCCAATTTCCGTCCCTGCGACCGGTCGTCAAACCTGTATAAACGGGGGCGTTCGTGGGTCTCCGAACACAAGACCGGTGCTGACCGCACCCGCTCGGACGGCCAGCAACTGGTTGAAGCCTTCCGCGCGGATGTGGCCGCAGGCAGACTGCCGCAGGTGTCATGGATTGTGACGGCGGCGGCCCTGTCTGAGCACCCCAGTTCGACGCCGGCCGAAGGTGAAAATGTCTGCGCCAAGCTGATTGAAGCCCTGACTGATCATCCTGAGGTTTTTGCCAAAACCGTCTTCATTATCAATTACGATGAGGCTGGCGGCCTGTATGACCACATGCTGCCGCCCATGCCGCCCGTCGATGAGACGCAGGGCTATAGCGGCGTCAGCACCAGAGGCGAATTCAAGGATTACGGCCATGATCCGCAATCGCCCATTCAGGGCCAGCACCCGCTCGGCATGGGCATCCGTGTTCCGGCCATGATTGTCTCGCCCTGGAGCCGGGGCGGTTATGTCTGTTCTGAGGTTTTTGATCACGTCTCGACGCTCAAATTCCTTGAAAAGCGTTTCGGGGTCATGGAGCCCAATATTTCCGACTGGCGGCGCGCCGTTAGCGGTGATCTGACCTCGGCCTTTGATTTTAAAACGCCAAACCGCGATCTGGCACAGCTTAACCTGCCTTCGACCGATGATTATAAGGCGCGTCTGGCCCACGCCAAGACCCAGCCCTCCTTGCAGATTCCCGCCGTGCAAACCAAAGGCGGCCAGCCCACTGAGCAGCGTCCGGCCCGCCCCCTGCCCTATGCCATCAGCGCCAATGCGCGCCGAAGCGATCAGGGCCTGCTGATTGATCTGGTCAATACCGGCCAAAAAGCGGCCGTTTTCACTATTCACGATTACGGCCCCTATAATGTGGCCGGGCCGTGGCGCTATACGCTGGATGCCGGTCAAAGCCATACCGCCGCGCACTGGAATCATGAAGGGCGCAAGGCCTATGATCTGGAAGTCCACGGGCCGAATGGTTTTTATCGTCACTTTAAGGGTCAGTATGTCCGTGACGACAGGCCGTCCATTGATCCCGTCACGGTTAGCCTGAGCGAAGAGCCTCAATCAAACGCCATCGTGCTGAACCTTACCAACAGCTCAGACCAGCCGACAGAGATCAGCCTGACAATCGATCCGCGTTACTCAAAGGCCAAACCAGCCACGCCGCGCACCCTCAGCCTTGCCGCAAATACCAGCCAGACCTTACGGCTTGATATCGCCGCCAGCGATCACTGGTACGATCTCAGCCTGAGCCATGCCACGGACAAGGACTGGCTGCGCCGCTTTGCCGGACACGTAGAAACGGGCCGCCCCAGCCGCACCGATCCCGGCATCGGTCAGATGGTGGTCTGAGCTTATGACGCACAGCTATGATGTCGCCATAGTCGGTGGCGGAATTGCCGGTCTGGCCCATGCCTATACAGCAGCACGCGCAGGCCTGAAAGTCGCGCTGTTCGAAAGGCATATGCGGGCGACCGGTGCCTCCATCCGTAATTTCGGTTTCATCACGGTCACCGGTCAGCAACGCGGTGACTTTCATCGTCTGGCTCTGCGGACACGCGATATCTGGGCGGACATTGCGCCACAGGCAGGTATCGGCATTACGCATCGCGGCCTTTATCTGACGGCGCGCTATGCCGAATCCGAAGCCGTTTTACGGGCTTTTATGAACACAGAGATAGGGGCAGGCTGTCACCTGATCCACCCTGATGATGCGCCTGTGCATTTTGCAGAGGGTCAGAAATGCGTCCTGCATTCGCCGCATGAACTGCGTGTGGAATCGCGCACAGCCATACCGAAACTGAGCGGCTGGCTGCAAGATGAGCTGGGCGTCTCCGTCTTTTACGGGGTCACGGTCACGGCAGTCGACAATGGCCGTCTTGAGACCTCAATGGGTGAGGTGCGGGCCGAACGCATTATTGTCTGCCCCGGTGATGATCTGAGCGGACTGTTTGCCGACCGCATCAAGGCGCATAAGATCAGCCGTTGCCAGTTGCAGATGCTGCGTCTTGCCGATCCCGGCTTTCGCTTACCCGCAGGCATTATGTCCGATCTGGGCCTGATCCGTTATGCCGGCTATGCCGACCTGCCCGAAGCGGTGGCGCTCAGGGCCAGACTTGAACAGACCCATGCCGCGCAACTGGCTGCGGGTGTGCATCTGATTGTCGTGCAAAACGACGATGGCAGCCTGATTGTCGGTGACAGCCATAGCTATGATCCCGCGCCCGAACCCTTCGCCAGCGAAACCACCGATCAGCTTATCCTTGATGAATATCGCGCCGTACTGGGCACACCACCGCCTGTGCTGGAACGCTGGACGGGCACATATGCGGTGTCGCCCGATCAGCTTTTTTTAATCGACGCCCCCCTGCCGGATGTCCGCCTTGTTGTCATCACCTGTGGTGCAGGCGCGTCCACCGCCTTCGGCATTGCCGAACAAACCTTTTCCCGTTTCTGAGGTAAGCCTATGACCCCTTCCCCCATCAAAGCCTTTGTGTTCGACTGGGCAGGCACCATGGTCGATTTCGGCAGCTTAGCGCCCGTGCGCGCCTTGCAGGCCGTCTTTGCCGCCCAAGGACTGAGCCTGAGTGAAGCCGAAGCGCGCGCCGATATGGGCATGGCCAAGCGCGCCCACATCACCGCCATCCTCAGTCGCGAGCCCCTGCGCCGTCAGTGGCTGGCACGCAAGGGAAATGCCCCCTCGGATAAAGATGTCGACCATCTGTTTGAGGCCATCGGGCCGATGATGCTGACGGCTGCCAGCGATTGCGCCACCCTGATCCCCGGTGCGGCTGATCTGGTTAAGCAGTTACGCGACCGTCATATCCGCATCGGATCGGGCACAGGTTATGGCCGTGAGATGATGGCCGGAATCCTGCCTGCGGCGGCGGCTCAGGGCTATGCGCCGGACGTCATTGTCTGCGCCGGTGAAACCCCGCAGGGCCGTCCGTCGCCACTCATGACCTGGAAAGCGCTGGTCGAGCTGGGGGCCTGGCCGGCGCGCGCCTGCATCAAGGTGGATGATGCCGTGGTCGGCATTCGCGAAGGCGTAGAGGCCGGTGTGTGGACGATTGGTGTGGCCGCCAGTGGTAATGGCACCGGGCTGGATTTTGAGACCTACAGCGCCCTGTCGCCTGTTGAGCGCCAACAGCGTGTCGCCGCCTCAGCCGAGGCCTTGTCGGCAGCTGGTGCTGATTTCGTCGTTGCCAGTGTCGCCGATATCGAGCGGCTTTTGCCTGAGCTTGAAGCCCGCATTACCGCCGGTCTGCGGCCGGGCGCAGTCACCGAAATCCGGATTTAGAGACAGATATGACAATCGTGCCCCCCTCATCCACCTCCGTCCTTAAGCTGTCGGCCTTTCAACGCTGGCTGTCGACGGCTCCGCCCTTTGTGTTTGCCCTCTATGGCGGACTGGTGGCTTTCGGGGCCTATTTCGCCATGTATGCCTATCGCAAACCGTTTGCCGTGGCCAGCTATGCCGATATTTCCGCGCTCGGCTTTAATTTTACAGTGGACTACAAGATCGCGCTCGTCATCACGCAGGTCTTTGGCTATGCCCTGTCCAAGGTGATCGGCGTCAAGTTCATCTCAGAACTACCCGGACGGTATCGCGCCCTGGCCATCCTGTTGCTGATCGGTTTTGCCGAACTGACACTGGTGGCCTTCGCGCTTGTGCCTGCGCCCTATAATATTCTCTGCCTGTTCTTTAACGGTCTGGCGCTCGGCCTGATCTGGGGGCTGGTTTTCGGCTTTCTGGAAGGCCGCCGCGTCTCGGAAATTCTGGGCTCCATCCTGTGCGCCAGCTTCATTGTCTCATCGGGCGTCGTCAAGTCGGTCGGCAAATGGGTCATGCTGCAAAACCATGTCAGCATATTTGGCGCCAATGAATTCTGGATGCCGGCCATGACCGGCCTTTTGTTTGCCCCCTTGCTGCTCATCTGCGTGCTGGGACTGGCGCAATTGCCGCCCCCTTCCGCCGAAGACGAAGC
>JBAWDM010000218.1:0-19224 GCA_049590735.1 Asticcacaulis sp.
GTGAACTGGCGGGGGCGGGTTGGATCTCAAAATCACCAGTGGGCTTTAAGCGATCGCGATACATGCCTTCAATGGGGGCATTCAGATATTTTTCCAAGCCCATACTGGCCGGCATTCTGGTCGCGCCCATATCACGCGCACAGGATGTGAAAAAGGCGGCAGAGGCCGCTAAGATATTCAGGCCAGATATTGGTTGAGGAAGGCCTGATGGGTAGGCAGGGCCACTACGGCACGGCCTATATTGGTTTTTAAACTTCCCAGAGCCTGTTCCATCTGTTCGCGGGTCATAAGCTGCCCCAGATGGTGACGGCCTTCGGGCATCAGGCGCTGGCCCATCATCACCTGCACCCAGGAATCGACCTGAAACAGCTCTCCCGGCGCCTTATAGGCATAGCCGTTTTCGCGGAACATAGCGATGCGATGCGCCAGATTATCCGGCACAGGCATGGCGGCGCGATCACGCCAGAAGGGCTCATCGCGTTCATTAAGTTTATAGTGCAGGATGACAAAATCGCGCACGGTTTCATATTCAGCGCGCGCCTGTTCGTTATAACGCTCCGCTAAGGCCTCATTTATGCCGCTAAACGGGAACATCTGGATGAGGCGCGTCACGGCCAGTTGAAACAGATGGATGCTGGTCGATTCCAGCGGCTCGACAAAGCCACCGGACAGGCCAAAGGCCAGACAATTCTTGTTCCAGGCCTTAAGACGGCGGCCGGTGGCATATTTGACCACACGTGGCGTGGTCAGGGCCGGAGCATCCAGCGCGTCCTCAAGGCGGCTGAGGGCTTCATCGTCAGACAGGTGCTGGCTGCAATAGACCAGTCCATTGCCAACGCGATTCTGTAAGGGGATGCGCCAGCGCCATCCGGCGCTATGGGCCAGAGCCTGCGTGTAGGGCATGACGTCGCCTGTGGATTCAGTCTGCACCGCCAAAGCGCGGTCAGTCGGCAACCAGTGGCTCCAGTCCTCCCAGCCGGTTTTCAGCGTTTGCTCGATCAAAAGGCCGCGAAAGCCCGTGCAGTCGATAAACAGATCACCTGCCACGGCCTCGCCCGACTCCAAAACGATCTGGGTTATATAGCCCGATTGCGGATGCTGATCGACCTGCGTGATCTTGCCTTCGATGCGTTTGACACCGGCGGACTCGCTGATCTTGCGCAAGAACCGGCCATAGAGGCTGGCGTCGAGATGATAGGCAAAGTTGAGCTTGCCGTTTTCCGAGGTCTGGAACTTACCGGCCATGCCGGCCTGTAGCTCAAAACAATAGTCATCCAGACTGCCGCCAAACCCCTGAGATCTGGCTTCCAGCCACAGATGGTGGAAATCCGCCATCCAGGGCGATTTGCCGATCATGCCAAAGGCATGGAAATACCGGTCGCCCTCACGACCCCAATTGTGAAAATCAATGCCCAGCTTAAAGGTCGCATTGGTGGCGCGTAAGAAGTCCCGTTCATCTATGCCCAGCAGATGATGGAAATTGCGCACGGTCGGAATGGTCGATTCTCCCACTCCGACAATGCCAATTTCGTCTGATTCCACCAGGGTGATGTCGAGCAGGGGCCCCAAAGCGCGGCTGATGGCAGCGGCGGTACACCAACCGGCCGTGCCGCCACCGGCAATAACCACTTTTTTCACCTGCTGTGCATTTATGGGATCGGGCATGGTGTCCTCCGGTCTTTTTTATTCAACGGTTCAGGCGGTTAAGCAAGGTGGCCCGCAGCCGTCTGGCATTGGCTTCGTCCATTGGCCCCAGAGGGCCGCGCGCCGCTTCGGGCAGGTGCGCGCCCGCCGTTTCTGACGGGCCGAAAACATAATAGTCAAACAGGTCGCGCCAGGCCGCCTTTTCATTTTCAGGGCGGTCACGCAGGCTGAGCAGGGCATGCAGCAGCGTATTTTGCGGTGAGTCAAAATAGACCGGCACCAGATTCCACCAGTAATTGATCAGGATATTGAACGGATCCAGCGCCTCGACATGATGCCACCACATCGCCGGATAGATGAGCATGTCGCCAGGTTCCAGCTCGGCCACCTGCGCGTGCGCTAGCGCTTCGGCAAAACGGGGATGTCGTGCATAGTCGGGGGTATTGAAATCCACCATGCTGACGACCTGACCGCCCGGTGTAGGCTCCAGTGGGCCGGGATAGAGGTTGCGGCCCTGATCCGGCGGAAACAGCGTAAAGCGCCGGTGGCCCGTCACGCAGATGGCCATATTATTGGACAGGTCATAATGGCAACTGGCTGTGGTGCGGTTACCGATCCAGATGCTGGTAAGGGGCGGGCTGGCGGCAAACATCGGGTCATTCAGCGCCAAATCATTATGCTCGCGCAGTCCCGGCAGATGGGTCGCCAGATTGGCTGATCCGACATAGATAGAATCCGGGTTGGCATCGGTCAATGTGGCCTGAATGCGATCTAAAAACCCATCCAGAGGCCCGCGTTCCGACGCAAAATTAAAGCCGCTGACATCCGCATTATAGAAAAACCGTCCGGCAATATCCGGCGGCCCGATCAGCGCTATGGCGGGATGCCCCTGATAAAAGCTTTTGATATAATCTATCGCGGCCTGCGCCGATTTTTGCCCGGCCTGCACCAAAGGCCAGTCGAGGGCAACCCCTTTGAGGATAGCGGGTTGTTGCGAGGCCAGAAGCTCTGCATAGGGTATTTTATCCGGGGCAATGCCGGTCATAACACGTGTTTTTGCCGCCTGAGTCATCATGGATATTGTCCGTCTTACAACGACTTGCGCGCTTTCATCTCAAGGATGCGCGACAGATTGGCCCGCGATGAGATAACAAAATAGGCATAGGCCAGAAAGCCGGCCTGGTTCAATGACTTTAGTGTCGCACCGTCCAGTTGCGAGAGAGCCGCTTCGTCGATCGTGTAAAAATCAGACAGGATAAATTGCCGGGTCTCAGACAGTTTCAGGTCAATTTCGATGGGTCGTATTAACTGACAGGCCTCAAACGCGGCAAACATGGCCGGTGCCGCAGAGCGCCCGACATGGATCAGGCGAAGCGCGCGGCTGATGCGCTCCAGCAGGGGGGTCTGCCCACCCAGAGGTCGGAATAAGGGATCACCTTCGGGATGAAGGCGCGGATGGGCCGGATCAAAAAAAACGGCAGGCTCACCGTCATCCTTAAGGCCGGTCAGCATGCCCATGCGTTGTTGCAGGGCCGGAATATAGCGTGCGCGCCATTCGCCATCCTCTAAAAACAGGTTTTCTTCGCGATCTAGCCCCAGAATAGAGACACAGACAAAGGCGCCCGTCTGATCCTTGCGGAAGAAGATGGGATATTCGCGCTGAATGTCCTCAAACTCTGTCGGGAAGATCAGAACCTGATTGATGGCATCGCCATAGGACGGGCCAAAATCAGCCCTGAGCCGGAGGTCATGGTGTTCGACATTATCGAGAAGCACAGCTGAGGTCATAATTATAGATACGGCAGATAGGGGTGAGGATAAAGGGAATACTGGCTAACTATAATGTAAAAAAGCCACGGCGAACCGTGGCTTTTTCGTCTTGCCTGCCTTTGCGGACAAAGGCGATGACGGTCAAGACGGTGGCGCCGGAGCCCCACCGTCTCAAAGTCTTTAGAACTTGTAACGCACGCCGAATTGATAACGTGTGTCCAGTTCCTGAGCGAAGTAAAGTTGCAGATCGGCGCGGCCATTGGTGCGCAGATGCTCCTTGGTCAGGTTCAGGCCGTCAAGGCTGAGCTGAACCGATGGTGTCAGGTTGTAGTTGACCGACAGATCAAGTTGACCAAAGGCGTTGACATAGGTCGGGTTACGGTTGTCACCGTCACGACCTGTGCCGCTCAGATACTTGTCACGCCAGTTGTACGACAGACGGCCGGACAGGTCGCCCTTATCGTAGATCGCCGTGACGTTATAGGTGTTGCTGAGGCCCAGCAGAGCGAATTGATCACCCAAAGATGAGTTGTCAAATCCGACATCACCGTCAACCGTAGTGTAGCTGGCGGCCATACCAAAGCCGGTATCCCCGAAGAAGTGCTGCAATTGCAGTTCGAAACCGTGGATATTGGCGCTGCGGTTATTGATCTGTTGCGAGACCGAGAAGTTCATTTCCGGATCATTGGCATCAGGGACAATATCATAGGCATTGTAGATGCGCTTCGATTCCGCATCCGACAGCTGAAGCACGCCATTGACGGTTTCCAGATTGTCGACGAAATGTTGCTTAGCTGCGGCTACGTCGCCATTGTTTTCGTCAATGAGCGCCACCATGGAGAACAGATTGACGTCGCGGTCACCGCCGAGATTGGCAATGGTGCCGATAGCATCCAGCGCTTCACCCGAACGTGTACCCGGTGCGCCGGAGGTCGGATCCTGAATGCCGAACAGGGACTGATTAGACTTGCCGGTACCAAGGAAGTTGGCGACGTCTTTGTTGTAGAAGCCAAGTGACACATAGTTCGACGGGCCGTAATACCATTCAACCGAGAAGTCGATATTGCTCGATTCCAGAGGCAGAAGACCTGGGTCGCCATAGCTGGCGGTTGCCTGCACACCATAGGCGGTAGGACGGCTGGGGGTGCCGACCGTAGTTGTGGCAAACAGGGCGCCGAAATCCGGACGGGCGATCGTCTTGCTGTAAGACGCACGCGCGATCAGATCGTCACGCAGGTGAACCTGGAAGTCGAGGTTTGGCAACCAGTTGTCATATGTACCCTTAGAGGCCAGCAATTGCGTGTCGCTGCCGTAAACATAGGAGAAGTCGTTGTCCGATGTCCACTTGATGCTGTTTGGCACAGCCTGACGGGCGTTGGAGGTGACGTCGGTCTTTTCGTAGCGCAGACCGGCAACCATGCTGGCGTCGTGACCCAGGAAATCACCCTTCATGGAGATCTGACCGTAAACAGCCTTCACTTCTTCGATGACCTGATTGAACTGGTTGGTCGTCGTGTCAATCTGGCCACCGTCGACGCCTGTATAGTGCGGCGAAACGGCGTTCAGAAGGTCAACAGCATTGCCACGATACGCGATAGTGGCATTACCCGGCGTGAAGTCTTCATATTCGCAGCTCATGCAGAATTCCTGCAACAGGCCGGGGGCAAATTGCGCCACATCACCAGGTTGCGAGGCGCCCCAGCCACCTAGGATTTGCTGGGTGTCAATGCGGGCCTGTTGCATGTCGGTTTTGCGCAGGTCAACACCGAAGTCAAAGCTGCTGTCGTCGTCGAAGTTATAAGACCCTTCGAAGCGGGCTTCGTCGACTTTTTGAGTCTGGCTGCTGGCTGTGGTGCGGCCAACCGATGAGGAGACATCACCGATATCGAGTCTGCCGTTGCCGTTACCGGCAGCGCCGTCAAACACGTAGTTCTGAACCGGGAAGCCGCTGGACAGATCTGTGGTCGAGCTGCTGATACCCACTGCGCCGACACCGAACAGGGTCGATGAGGTGCCGTTGGAGTTGCCGGGCGTGGCTTCAGCCTTGGACGAGTGGGCGTCAAAGGTGAAGGTCAGGCGGTCGTTGACGCGGTATTCTGCATTGAAGCCAAGCGAAGTCAGCTTGTTGTTAACCGCACGCTGTTGTTGTTCCCAACCGATGTCCTTGCCGCTATTGGCATTGACTTCGTGCAGGTAATAGGCCGTGTCAACCGGCTGGCCGCCATCAAACTTGACCTGATCCCAGGTTTGGGCAAACCACAGGGTTTGGTCGTTGCGTTGCTCGGATTGCTTGTTTTCAACATACAGGGCATCGACGCTTAATGTCAGGTTTTCAACCGGACGCCAGCCGATAACACCTTGCAGATTGGTGCGCTCTGAGTGGTTCTCGGAATAGTGATAGCGCGTATCATTCGGATAGGCGATCAGCTGATCAGCCGCCGGAAGGGGTGTCCAATCCGTATTGTCCTGACCCAGTGTGCCACCATTGGTGCCCTTAAGGGTAGAGCCCTTCGTGATGTTCCAGGCATTGACCGAAGCCGAACGGGTTTCACCGTCACGTTCCGCATAGGAACCGAACAGGGCCACACCCAGTGTCTTGCTGGGGTTTGACCAGGTATAGGCGCCGGAAATTTCCGGTGTTACGCTGTTGCCGTGTTCACCGACAGGAGCCGCCAGAGCCTTTGCCGTCAGGCTGCCGTGTGAGCCGGAACGGCCGGCAAGCGGTTGCAGGGTCTTGATGTTCAGCGTGGCGCCGATGCCGCCGGACTGAATGTTCGCCTTGCCGGTTTTGTAAACTTCAAAGCCGCTGACGCCATCCGAAGCCAGATTGGCAAAGTCGAAAGAGCGGCTGGTGGCTGAGGTGAAATCGCCATTCTGATCGCCACCGATGGTGTTGACAAAAGCGGTCGGCATGACGCGGCCGTTCAGGGTCACCAGATTGTAACCGGGGCCGAAACCACGCACAGTCACCTGAGTGCCTTCGCCGTTCACGCGGTCAATGGACACGCCGGGAATGCGCTGAACGGATTCAGCCAGATTGCTGTCGGGATATTTGCCGATATCTTCGGCCGAGATGGCGTCAACCACACCCGAAGCATTGCGCTTAATGTTCATGGCGCGCTGCATCGAGCCGCGAACGCCGGTCACGACGATGACAGTCGAATCATCGGCAGCCGCCGGTGCCGCCGCGTCTTGTGCGAAGGCGGTACTCGTCATGAGTCCCAGTGCCAGCGTAGACGCGCTGCACAGGATCGCTCCGCGTAACAGCTTGCCGACACCATTGTTATGATTGGTATTCCTCATTTATATCTTCCCATTATCTGTTGTCTTACTTGGTACACGAATGCAGCAACACTGCGCCTGTAGCGGCACATGAATCACCCCACGCGTATTTCTCAGCCGCAACACCCCGCAAGACGGTATGTCACAGCAGAAATTCTTTAAAATGCATATGAGAATCAGTCCCTTATGCGCCTCGTCCCTGTAAAGTCTTGAATTTATTTCAGATCGTAGCTATTATCATACCGTTATCATGACAGCGCTGTCCATGGAAACCATTATCAATGATTTAGCGCCGTTTGTCGTTTATGTGGCAAAAATATAACAGTCGAAATTCAGTCCCTGACGGCCTATAAACCGGCTATGAAAACGTAAAGTGTGTGATCCCCCGATGGGGCTGAGATCATTTAACGCGGGCAGGCTGTTCAGATAACCATTGCATTATAAGGCGCTCTCTATAGGCTGCCTCAGGTTATCATTTGTTTAAAGCGAGCTCTAAAATTATGCCGGACGAAAGGCTGAACTATCTTGCCGACCCGGTTCTGCCGAGATTGGATGCGGATGAGGCAGGCTATATCAGTCAGGATCTGAGCCAGTTGCGTGATCTGGTCATGCGCGGTGATCATCTGGCTGTGGCGGGCGGTTCCATCATGATCTGGTGGGGTCTTGTGCTGGCGATAACGCATGGCCTGCATGCGGCGATCTCAGCAAGCTGGCTGCGCGAAGATGTGCCGGTGGACTGGCTGGCCATTATTTTCGGCGCTTGCGGATCCTTAGGGATCTGGCGTTTCAGCAAGCGGCGGTATTTTTTTAATTCGTGGCGTACGCAGGCCATCTCAACACTCTGGCTGTTTGCCGGTCTGGGTATATTTGTGTTTCTGGTCGGCAGTCAGTTGACCCATGTGGCGGAGCCGCACATCACTATGGCATTCATGGCCATTGTGTTTAGTCTGGTTATGGCCGTTGTGGCCACCTCAGCCCGTCAACCCTGGTTGTACGGGGTTGCGGTCGCGTGGATGATGTCGGCCTGTGCTATGTTTATGCTGGATCATGCCGTCAGTCGTTTTATACTGATGTCTGTGGCCTCTGTCCTGCTTATGGCCGTACCCGGTCTTGTTTTATTACGCGCAGAATGGCGCGCTCACCCGAAGGAAAACATTGTATGAGTCTGTTTGCCCATGCCAGTTTACGCGAAGTGATCCACGGCCGGGCCCGTCTGGCGATTCTGGCTTTTTTGTCGACTGTGGGGTCGGCTGATTTTGTCACCTTACGCGCTGAGATAAAGATCAGCGACGGTAATTTGTCGCAGCATCTCAAAAAGCTGGAAGATGCCGGCTATATTGCGTTGGAAAAGACATCTTTTGCCGGTAAAGGCCGCACCATTGCCCTGCTCACCGTGGCGGGTCGCGATGCCTTTTATGATTATCTGGATCATTTACAAAGCCTGCTTAAGGCCATACCGGAGCGCGATCAGGGCCTAATGTAAGGTCATAATATTGGGTGGCTCTTCTTTTTTCGTCCATTTCAGGATCAGCTTGCCGATAGTGCCGCCCTGAAAAATAACGGCGAACAGGACAACAATATAGGTGGCCGCCAGAATGACCGTTCGGTGACCGGGCAGCGACAGGGCCAAAGCCACCGATATGCCGCCGCGCAAGCCTCCCCAGACCAGAGTTGGCATAGCCATTTTGCCGAGGAACTGAAACGGCCGCAGAACTGTCAGTGGAATGGTGACAGAAATGGTGCGCGCCGCCAGAACGAGCGGAATACTGGCCAGTCCGATGACCACTAAGCGCCAGTCTCTGGAGACCGCAATGACTTCCAGTCCGATGAGCAGGAACAGCACGGCATTCAGTATCTCATCGATCAGGGACCAGAATTTGAGCACATAATCGCGCGTTGTATCGCTCATGGCATGAGCTACGGCGGCATTCCCAATAATCAGACCGGCTATGGCCATGGCGACCGGGCCGCTGACGCCGAAAATATTGGCCAGTGTGTAACCGCCCATGACAACCGCCAGACTGATGATGACCTCAACATTATAGTCATCAATGCTGCGCATGGCGTAATAGGCAATGGCGCCCGTCAATAGCCCCAGCACGACTCCGCCGCCGGTTTCCTTAAGAAATTCCATGCCAGCGTGGCTGAGCGAAAACTCACCGCCACCCATGGCGGCGCCCAGCAGGATACCAAAAACGACCACACCCACGCCATCATTAAACAGGCTTTCGCCGGCAACGGTCGCCTGAAGGGTCGGCGGCACGCAGGCATGTTTCATGACGGCCATGACCGCCACCGGATCGGTCGGGCTGATCAGCGCGCCAAAAACCAGACACCACATGAGCGGCACCGGCAGGCCGATAATCTGCGTCAGAATATAAAAGCCGCCGCCCACTATGGCGGTCGACAGAATGACGCCAATGGTCGAAAGCAGAAGTATCGGTAAAAACCCGGCCTTGATATAGGTCCAGTTGACATGCAAAGCCCCGGCAAACAGCAAAAAGGATATCATGCCATTCATCAGAGTCTGATGAAAATCTATATCGTCGAGAAACCCCAGCACCAAAGGCGTCAGATGGCTTTCGGGCAGTAATTTGTCGATTCCCAAAACGGCAAGCGACGCCAGAGCCCCCATAAAGGTCATGCCGACTGAGGCGGGCAATTTCAGACTGATATGATTGATATAGCCCAGAACGGCCGCAAGGACGATCAGAACCGAAGCGGCATCAAAGGGACTAAGGGCGGCATAGGGCATGATTATTCTCCTGCGTTGTTGTGCGGCACAGGATGAATTTCGTCCAGTTTAAACGGTGGAGTCGGGCGGTGTTTCGGTCGATTTTTGTGCGGTATTGACGTCATCGGCGGCGTCATTATGGGTTGGCACGAAAGCGAGTTTCGGTTTTTTATCTGTATGTTTTGCAGGCCTGCCGATTCTATGGCCGCATCGTTTTCAAGCCCGAACAGGCTGCGCACGCGCACATCCATTTGCGGGAAGGGGATTTCCACACCTTCGGCCCGCAAGGCATCATCAATCGCCCAGTTATAGGCGGCCATCAAGGATTGCGGCCTGCGAACGGCTTCGGGTCTGGGCCAGACGACCAGCTCAAAATTAAGCGCGCTGTCGCCAAATCCGGTCAGCCAGACCTGGGTTTTATGCTCATCACTTTCGGGCATGGTGAAGCTGACACTTTGGGCGGCCTTGATCACGCAGGCCCGCACCACGGCCTTGTCTGTGCCATAGGCGACACCGAAGGGCACATGGATGCGCCGTGTCTTGCCTTTGAATGTCCAGTTGACCACCTGATTTTCAATCAGATGCGAATTGGGAATGACGATATTGACATTATCATTGGTCCGCAGGCGTGTGGCTCTGGGGCCGATCTCGACAATTTCCCCCCTAAGGTCTTCGTTGATCTGTATAAAATCACCGACATCGAGATTGGGGTCAAAGATAATGAAAAGCCCGGAAACAAATTCTTTGACAATGCCCTGAAGGCCCAGACCGACACCAACGCCAATGGCGCCGGCAAAGACAGCCAGAGAAGCGAGATGAATGCCCGACAGCGACAGGGCCATCAGGATGCCGATCAGAATCAGGCTGTAGGACGCCATTTTTTCAGCGATATAGATGGGGGCAGAGGCCTTATGAGAGTTTTGTCTGAAACGCCGGATGAAACGCGCAACCATGCGTGACAGAAAATAGGCAATAATAATAATGCCGAGGCCCAGACCGATGCGTTGCAAAAGATGCGACCAGTCAAATGTCTCCAGTGTCTTGATGAAATCCATAACAGCTTTCAGGGTTGAGCTTGGGGAGCGTGCATAATAGTTATGTGTCCAGATCAGACTAACACTGCGCGGCCAATGGATCGAGTCACAAGCCCGTATGGATTTCCGCGAAAGACCCTTAATTTAAGCCGGTAACATAAGAATTGCGCACGCTTTGCTTGAATGGTTTGTGCGGACGTCTATCATGAGGGGCATACGAAAAAGGACAGGTTTACGCATTTTACGGCGTCGAACCCGCTCAAAACCCAAAGGCATATATCTGTGATTATCATAATAGCGGCCATTCTTGCGACCCTGGCTGTCACAGCCCTTTTGACCTTTGGTAAGTTTGCCAGAACCGAGGCCTGGCGGGCCACAGTGACGCCTCTGGCCTCTATAATCGGCAGCGGGTTTTTGATTTGCGGGCCCTTGCTGGCCAAGGAATTTGGATCGGCCGCGCTTCTGGCCATGGCGCTTTTGCTGCTGCTGGCCTATGCGGTGGGGGCGGTCATTCGCTTCAATATCATCCACATAGAAGAGATCGCGCCCAAGCTGCGGATGCATGACCCTATGGCGTGGACCATGCGGGCGGCGCAAGCCATGCTGGCCATCGCCTATGCCGTATCGGTCGCCTATTATCTCAAACTGCTGGCGGAATTTGCCCTGAAACCCCTGCCTGTCGCCACGGTCAATCATGAGCTGATCTCCAATAGTCTGGTGACGATCATCATAATCGCTCTGACGGCCCTGACCTTTTCGGGCAGCATCCGTAAGATCGAACACGCAGCCCACGCAACGGTTTCCCTGAAAATCGGTGTAATCGCCGGGCTTCTGGTCGGTCTTGCGGTCTGGTGGATTCTGCATCGGCATGAGCCCATTACCCTGCCGCCGATGAAGGTATCACTGGCCAGCCTGCCGCTTTTGCTTGGCCTGCTGATTACGGTGCAGGGCTTTGAAACCTCGCGCTATATGGGCGGCAGCTATGATCAGGCGACCCGCATTAAGACCATGAAATATGCGCAGTGGCTGTCATCGGCCATCTATCTGATTTTTATACTGTGCCTGACGCCGTTTCTGGATCGGGCCACCCATTCCGAAGGGGTGGCCGGCATTCTCGATATTATGACCTTTGTGGCGCCCATACTGGCCATTTTCGTGCTGGTCGGGGCGGTGTCCAGCCAGTTAAGCGCGGCCATTGCCGATTCCATTGGGTCGGGCGGTTTGTTGATGGAGGTGTCGCGCGGCCGGCTGGGTGTCAGATCTGCCTTTATGGTCGCCAGCGCCCTGTCGATTGCCGTTGTGTGGCTGACCGATCCGTTTCAGGTCATTGCCTTGTCGTCGCGCGCCTTTGCCATCTTTTATGCGCTTCAGGCCTTATTGGCTGTGTGGGTGTCGGTCAGGGCCGAAAGAGGCACATGGACCGCACGGGCAGGTTTTGCGCTGGTCGGCATAATATGTCTGGTGGCCGCCATTGCCGGTGCGCCCGCCGAATAATCATCTGTCCGTCCTTATATTTTTTAGATAGGGTTCGCGCAGGTTAAACGGATCGGCAGCTATCATGACATTTGTACCCTCAATCCATCGCCGTCATTTTTTGACGGGTCTGGGCCAGTTAGGACTTGGGTTAACTCTGGCGGGTTCGGTCGCGGCCGCCCCGGCCAGACGCCTCAAAATTCTGATCGTGGACGGCGTCAGCAATCATGACTGGCAGATGACCACGCGTTGCCTGCGGGCGATACTTGAGCCCTCCGGTCTGTTTGATATCTCGGTGTCGACCTCACCGCCAACGGCCGATGCTGCCGGATGGGATGCGTGGCGGCCGCGTTTCAGCGATTATGATGCCGTCATTCAGACCTATAATGATTATGGCGGTGGCCCGACATGGCCGGAGGCGGTCAAGGCCGATTTTGAGACTTTTGTGCGCAAGGGCGGCGGCGTCTTTGTGCTGCATTCGGGCAATAATGCCTTTGCCGACTGGCCGGCCTATAATGAGATTATCGGTCTGGGCTGGCGCTCCAAAGACTATGGCACGGCCGTCTATATTGATGACCACGAAAAGCCGGTCGCCATTCCGCCGGGCGAAGGCGACAACACCGGCCACGGGCCGCGTTTTGACGCGCTCGTTCATCGCATCGGTGAGCATCCGGTGCATAAGGGCCTGCCGCGCCAGTGGATGACGGCCGATGTGGAGTTGTATCGCTATGCACGTGGCCCCGCGCATCATCTCAAAATTCTGACCTATGCCTTAGAACCGGCCACCCAGAAAAACTGGCCGATGGAATGGATGGTCAACTATGGGCAGGGACGGGTCTATATCGCCAATTACGGCCATGTCTGGAAGGGTGATATTCAGCCCGTGACGATGCGCAGCGCCGATGTGCAGACCCTGATACCGCGTATCCTGCAATGGCTGTCGCGTGTGCCGGTCAGCTATCCGTTGCCGGCTGATTTCCCGACCGCCACCGCCACGTCCATCCGGCCGGAATTGACATTAAACCCCTGAACAGCAGAGCATCAGACCTTGAAACGCGCTTTTTTATCAATCCTTTTGCTGGCGGTTGCCGGGTGTACATCTGTCGCCACGAAGGCCTCTGAACCGGTTGCATCTTCGGTTCAGGCAGGACGTGACGAACGGCCCCGCATTCTGGTCATGTCGGATTTTCCGCCGGTAAATGTGATACCGGTTAAGGCGTGCAAAAACACCGATCCGCCGCAAATGTGCAGTGATCCGGATGACGTGCAATCAATGGTGCGTTTGCTGGTTTATTCAAATGAGGTTGAGATTGAGGGTCTTGTGGCGTCTGCGGGCACGTTCGCCAATATAGCCCGCAAAAAGAATATTCTCGATATGATCGACCGCTATGATCAGGTGGATGAGACGCTCAGGCAGCACGATCCGCGTTATCCGACCGCAGATCATTTGCGGTTGGTCACCTGGCAAGGCATGGATGGTGCCATTGGCACCGAAACCTTTGGTGGTGGAAAATACCGCAGCATTGATACACTTATCGGGCCGGATCATAACACAGAAGCGTCAGAGGCCATTATCCGTGTGGTCGATACACCCGATCCGAGACCTGTGTGGATTCTGGCCTGGGGCGGTTCGCGTGAGGCCGCTCAGGCGATCTGGAAGGTCAGCCACACCCGCAGCCCGGATGAGGTCAAAAAATTTCTCAGCAAGATTCGCCTCTATCTGATTGTCAAACAGGACTATACGGCCGACTGGTTGCTGGACACCTATCCTGATCTTTTCATCATACTGTCTGAGAAAAACTATATGGGCATGTTCTGGACTGCGGTGGGTGCAGATACCACTGTGGCGGATGCGGCCTGGTCTGAAAAGCACATCCGTCAAAATCACGGTGCACTGGGGGCCGCCTATCCCAAAAGCGGATGGGATCCGGCGGTGCCGGGTGTGTGGGAAGGCGACACACCGGCTTTTCTCTATGTCCTGAGCGGCGTCAGGGGCGTAAGCGACCCGGAAAAGCCTGATATGGGTGGCTGGGGTGGTAAATTCGTCCGACCCGATCCGGCAGTCAATCACTGGTTTGACGATCCGGCGGGTGGCCGCACGGTATTTCAATGGCGGGCAGACGTTCAGGCCGACTTTGCCAAACGCATGGAATGGATGCGTTGACAGCGTCTGAGCGGTATCACGCTCTTCTCATAACGCCTTTTCAAACCAGTGATGGGCATAGGGATTGTCATTATAGGCGGCAATTTCGATATAGCCCATTATTTCATAAATGCTTTTGGCTTCGGTGAGGGCGCGGTTGGTATCCAGACGCATGACCGTCATACCGGACTGTCTGGCCATGTCCTCAAGGGCTATTATTATACGTTTGCCGACACCCAGGCCGCGCGATGCGGGATGAAGCCAGACACGTTTGATTTCGCCGGTTTGCTCATCCAGTTGCTTCAGGCCACCGCAGCCAATGGGCACGCCGTCCAGACGCGCGATGACAAAGCCGCCCCTTGGCGGGATAAAATCAGCATGATCCATCAGGCCCGATCGGTCATAGGCAAATCCCCCTTCGAAACGTGTGTTCAACTCATCGAAATAGTGGCCCAGACAGATATGCGCATCCTGCCCATCAGCCGCCTCAGGGCTTATGGTTACATTATGAGCGGCTGAAATAGGCATTGGCCACCATATTTGCGCCGGGTTTTCCCAGCAGATGTGCATACATCATACGCCGCGTTTTAAACCCCAGACTTTCATAAAGACCTATGGCCGACATATTGGTGTCCACCACATTAAGAAAGGGCACACGTCCACATGTGGTGATGTCTTCGCCCAGTATCGACATAAGGCGGCGGGCATAGCCACGTCCCACATAATCAGGATGAACGCAGATAGCGCTGATCTCTGTAAAATCTTCAAGCTGCATTCTTTGGCCCGCCAACGCCACCAGACGTCCGTCCGGCGCGCGCAGGCCAATATAGCGCCCCATTTCAAGCGTGCGGCGCTCAAACGGGCCGGGGCGCGTCAGCAAACACAGCTCTATCATCTCATCGACATCTAGCGCTGTCATGGTCTGCGCCCCGCCTTGCGTCGATGCCGGTAAAAACGGATCGGCAACCATTTGCAGGCAGGGAATCGTCACCATCAACTCCAGACCTTTGGGCGGCACGATAATATCCGGCGACCAGACAACTGCCGTATCACCTTCGGTCATCCGTGCGGCCAGCACCGGCAAGTCTGACGGATTTTCAAGGCCTGCAAAAGGAGAGACATCTGCCGGATAACGGCGGACGACTCCATCCCCATCAGCCATAGGGGCGTGACAGCTGGTCAGGGCAAACCAGGCGGGATTGTCGAGTTGAGATATGTCCATATGTGCCCTTACCGGCCAGAGATGCAACAGGTCAAACCCTATTTGGTCGCAAGGTCCGTGGAAAATCAACAGGTTTTAATAATTATAAGCGCCTCAAAGAACTCTGCTTGACAGAGTAACTAAATGCACATACTCTGTCAAACAGAGTTATCTGTCACATTGGAGAAATGCTATGAATATTACACGAGACGATGCCGCAAAGGCCTTGTCGGATATTGCCCAAACCGAAGGCCGTAGCCGCGCCTTATTCGGTTATCGCATCGCTGGCCCGATCATGATGATCTGGGGCGTGATATGGATTGTCTGTTACGCGGCCATGGGTGTTACAAAGCCTGAGCAGTGGGGCATGGTCTGGATACCGGCTGACATTATCGGCATTCTGGCCTCCATGTTCCTGTCTTTCCGGATCAAATCGAAGGCGGGCGCCACCTCTAATAATTTGTGGCGCATTATGGGTTTTGTCGCCCTGATCGGTGTTTTCTGTGCCAGCATCTTTACCATGTTTCGCACCGATGACGTCAGCGCCTATCTGGCCTTTCCGGGTCTGTTGACCGGGACCATCTACGCCGCGATCGGGCTGGCCAGAATGACGCGGTTTTTGTGGGTCGGTATGGCGGTGATCGTCTTTACGCTGATTGGCTATGCGTATTTCCCCGCCTATCTGACCTTCTGGATGGCCATAACCGGCGGTGGCGGCCTTCTGGTTGGCGGTTTTTTGATGCGGAGGGCATAATATGACAGCCCCTGACGACCTCATTCATCAGCCCCTGCGTCTCAAAATCATGGCGGCCCTGTATGCCGTGCGCGGACGCGATCCCGTGGTGTTTTCCGACCTGAAAGCCACCACTCAGGCCACGGATGGCAATCTCGGCAGCCATCTGACGGCGCTGGAAAAGGCCGGCTATGTCGAAATCACCAAGGACTTTATTGGCAAAAAGCCCAGAACGCGGGTATCGGTCACGACCACAGGCGGTCAGGCCTTCCGTAAGCATGTTGCCTATTTGCGCGATCTGGTGGAAGGCATAGATGCGCCTTAAGCCTGCGTGTGGGGGTGGGGTTGGCCATGATCCGGATCGTCTGTGTGGATATGCGGCGATGTAATGAGATTAAGTTTGGCAAAACGCACACCCCGCTCGGCCTGAATATGATCCGCCAGATGCTGAACTTCGGCCGTAGCCCCTTTAAGTATGGTGGTTTCCAGACAGGAGTTGTGATCCAGATGCACATGCATGGTGGCAACCACGGCACCGTGGTGATTGTGCTGTAGCTCCACAAGCCGTTGGGCCAGATCGCGTATATGGTGGTCATAAACATAAGACAGGCTGGCCACGCAGTATTTATCTTCGGATTTTGTCACCTTTCGCACTTCAACAGCCTGACGCACCAGGTCACGTATCGCTTCTGACTTGCTTTGATAGCCCTGCTCAGCAATCAGATCATTAAAGGCCTGATCAAGATCATCATCAATTGACATGGTTATGCGTTGCATGCGTCCTCGCTATGGTTGCCTGACACCTTAAAGGCCTTCGGCGTTGACGCAATTATTTTCGGGCCGTGCATCGAAATCATTTCGTCCCCCGTATGAACATTTGAATCAGAGTTCATACAAAAGGGGCAGACATGGTGCCGGGTAAATCAACGATCAGTCTCACCGCCATCAGCATGGCTTTGGGCTTAGTGTCTGGTAATGCCTATGCTGAGGTGGCTCAGGCGGTCATGACGGCAAGCCCTGTAACTGACATCACGCAGGTCTATGTCTTCGGAAAACGCAAACAGGATATCGGGGTCGTCGAATCCGCCAGCGAAGGCACAGTCTCTTTTGCCAAGTTCACGGATCGCCCCTTGCTGCGCCCCGGAGAACTGGTCGAAGTCGTTCCGGGCATGGCCGCTACCCAGCATTCCGGCAACACCAAGGCCAATCAATATTTTTTGCGTGGCTTTAATCTGGATCACGGCACCGATTTTTCAGTCGCTTTTGATGGTGTACCGCTTAACCTGCCGACGCATGGGCACGGGCAGGGCTATCTGGATATTAACGGGATTATTCCCGAAGTTATTGAAACGATCCGCTACCGCAAAGGTCCTTATTACGCGTCCATGGGTGATTTTTCCAATGCCGGCGGCGCCGAATTTGAGACCTTTGCCAATAGCACGCCGGGCTATATACAGACCACACTGGGTGAAAACGGCTATGGCCGGGTGCTGGGTGTTGCCGGTGACGGCAAGCGCAGTTTTATCGCGGCCGAATACGACACCTATGTGGGCCCTTATGATAACCCGGATAATCTGCGAAAAGTCAGCCTGATTGGTCGTCTCGCACTTGAGGGGCTTGGTCTGAGCAACTGGTCGCTGACCGGACTGGCCTATGACGCGCATACCAATGCCAATGATCAGATCCCTCAGCGCGCTGTCGATCAGGGGCTGATTACCCGTCTCGGTGCGCTGGATACCAGTGATGGCGGCGAGACATCGCGCTATATAGCCTCGTTACAACGGCATGGCGAAGATGGCCTTGATGCCACACTCTATGTGCAGCGCTATAAGCTGGCGCTATTTTCCAACTTCACCTATTTCCTGCGCGATCCCGTTAATGGCGACCAGTTCGAACAGGCGGATGAACGCTGGATATATGGCGGCTCGGTTGCCAAAACCTGGGCCACACCTGTCCTTGGCTTTACGCTCAAAAGCGGGGCAGATGCCCGCTATGATGACATAGGCAAGGTCGGACTCTATTACACCAAACAACGCCAGATCTTATCCACCGTAAGGCAGGATAGTGTGCGTGAATATTCAGCCGCCCTCTATACCGAAGCGTCACGCGCCTTTGGCCCGCTCAGGGTCACGGGCGGTTTGCGATTAAATACCATCGGCGGTGAGGTGACCTCAAGCGATCCGCGCAATAGCGGTCAGGCCAGCGACACCTTGCTGACGCCCAAATTCACCGCCGCCTGGCGGGTGTCCCCCGAAATTGAACTGTATGCCGATGCAGGGCAGGGCTTCCATTCCAATGATGTGCGCGGCGGCACCATTACGGTTGTACCGGGCACGGATGATCCGGTGCCGCAGGTGGATCTGTTCGCCAAATCGACCGGCGGTGAGCTGGGCGCCAGATATGCCAATCGTAATTTCAATGTCACGGTTGCTTTGTGGGCGCTGCATCTGGACTCGGAGCTGGTCTATATCGGCGATGGCGGCGATACAGCCAGCACAGATGCGACCGACCGGACGGGTGTTGAGCTTTTGTTGAATTATAATCCATCGTCGCGTCTGGATTTCAATTTCACAGCCGCCGCCTCACATGCCCGCTATGCCGGCAGCCCGCCGGATGGCGACCGTATACCTAATGCGCTGGAATATGTGGTGACGGGCGGCGTTACGGCCCGCCTGACGCCCCGTCTGACGGCGACACTAACGGGGCGTGTGCTGGGCCCGGCGCCATTGATTGAGGACAATTCGGCGCCTTCTCAATCCACCACCCTGTTTAATGGCCTGCTCGATTATCATTTCGATCGGTTCAGCGTGAAATTTGAAGTCCTCAACCTGTTTGATGATCAGGGCGATGAGATACAATATTATTATACTTCACGCCTTCAGGGCGAGCCCGATGAAGGTGTTGACGATCTCCACTTCCATGCCTTTGAACCCAGAACCCTGCGCCTGTCTCTTCGCGTGCCCTTTAGCTAATAGGATACGCTATAATACCGCGAAGTAAGCCCTACTTATTTCGCGGGATTATTGACCTTGAGGAAGTCGATCAGGGCCTGAGCGGCGCCTAAGCGACAGGCATCGGTGGTTAGGTCATGACCGCAGTCGGGCAACTCGGCATAGGTGGCGGGCTTGCCGGCCTTTTGCAGGTCATTGCGTAAGGAGCGGCTCTTGCTGGGGGACACGGTCTTGTCCCACTGGCTGGTGACCAAAAGCA
>JBAWDM010000219.1:0-11363 GCA_049590735.1 Asticcacaulis sp.
CCTGCATCCTTTGGCGGCTGGGGCAGAAGGAGACAGATATGCCGAAAGCGCATGAAACGAAAGACGAAACCGTGGATCGTGTTATGCACGAATTCAAAACCGGCAAGCTCAAAAGCAGCAGTGGCGACAAGGTGAAAACACGTAAACAGGCTGTGGCTATTGCCCTCAGTGAATCAGGTCAGTCCAATAAGGACAGATAAGACCCGCCGTCAGCCTGTGCGGCTTTCGACCTCAGCCAGTTTTTGCAGGGTGACATAATCCATCTTGCCTGAGCCCAGAACAGGCAAGGTTTCCACCTTCACGATTTTTTTGGGGATGGCCAAAACCGGCGCGCCATTGTCTTTGGCCCATTTGGTCAGGCTGATGACATCGGCATTGGCATTGTCGGTTATCAGCACCAGACGCTCGCCTTTTTTGTCGTCCGAAACCGCAACCACTGCATGCCGATCCTGAGGCCATACCTGTTGCGCGATTCGCTCCACGGCAGTCAACGATACCATCTCACCGGCAATCTTGGCAAAGCGCTTGGCCCGGCCCAGAATATGGACAAAGCCGTCTTCGTCGATTTTTACAATGTCGCCGGTGTCGTGCCAGCCATCAACCGGCGGATCAATCACATCGGGTGTCGTCGGGTCGATATATCCCACCATGACATTAGGGCCTTTGAGGAAGAGGCGACCACCCTCAGCAATGCCCTCAACCGGCTCAAGACGGTATTGCATACCGGGCAGCAGAGGGCCCACTGTGCCGTAATGATTATTATCCGGATAGTTGACGGCGACGACGGGTGAACATTCCGTCACGCCATAGCCTTCGATAATCGGAACCCCGCCAAATTGCGTATTAAAAATGGCATGGGTTTCATCACGGACTTTTTCCGCCCCGCACACGATGAACTGCAGGGATTTAAAATCATCCGCCTCTGCCGAGCGGGCATATTGGTTGAGGAAGGTATCCGTGGAAAACAGCAAAGAGGCCTGGGTGTCGCGTAACAGGTCGGGAATTTGTTTCACATGCAAAGGCGAGGGATACTGAAAGCTGCGCAGGCCCGCCAGAAGCGGCAGGATGATGCCGCCGGTCAGGCCCAGCGAATGAAAAACAGGCATGGGGTTAAAGGCCACCCAGTCGGGTTTCAGCTCAATATGGGCTTCGATCTGGCGGACATTAGATACCAGATTGGACTGGCTGAGAGCTACGCCGCGCGGATTGCCAAAGCTGCCGGACGTGAACAGGATGACGCCGATATCACTGGCTCTGGCTTTTTTGGCAAACAGGCGCGGCATTTTCGAGGCAGCCAGCGCCCACAGCTTATCGGTTGTCGAAATCTCTTTGCGGATATCGTCGAGATAGATGATGCGAACCCAGCCGTGCATGGCCTCAATGAGGTCTTCGAGTTTGGCGGTTTCAATGAAACGCCGTGAGGTCAGAACGGTTGTGACCTGCGCGGTCTGAATGGCGGCCCTGATATTGGCCTGACCGGCGGTGAAATTGATCATGACCGGGGTCTTGCCCAGGGCATGCAGAGCAAAAAAGGAGACGGCTGCGCCCGTTGCTGTTGGCAACATCATGCCGATGCGGTTTTCATCGCTCAAATGACGTTTCAACAGGCGTGACAAAGCAAACACGCCGGTCATAAACATGCCGTAGGATAAGGGCTTGCGTTCCTGATCTTCTATGATGATTTTACGGGCGCCAAATTTCGATTGGGCTTCGATCAAGGCGTCAAAAAGCGACGTGGTCGTATCACTGGCCTTAAACGTGCGCTTCATGCACAGATCGCTCCTGACGGAACAGGCAGCCATCCCGTCAACACGAGAGGTCCGCACTATTCGAAATTACGCAGCGCCATCCTCAGACCCGTGCCGCAACAGTCGGATATAATAGCTGATCCCCCGATCAGGTCAAAGGGGAAGTTCCGCCTCAGGGCAGGTATGAGTTTACTGAGCTAAAAAATTCAGGGTTTCAACGCCAAGCGTTTCTTCACCACCACTCAGTTGCAAAACGCAAGCGGGCAGGCGGGCGCACAGGGCGTTGGCGGCATTGGCCTGTTCTGTCGTGACCCGTTTAGGTTCTAACAGCAGAATAGGGGCCGCGTTTTTAGACATGCTAGAAGGTATCACATCGCTAAAGGCTTTTTTCATCTGATCGCGCCAGTCTTTGCTTTTTTTGAGCCGGCGCAGATCGGGATTGGACATTTGCCAGATTTGCGCAATGCCGCCCCAATGTCCCGCCTGTTGCGTGTCGCTATGCCAGTCGTCTCCTGCTGAAATCGGGCCGCCCAGATAGGGATTATAGGCGATAATACCACGAATATTTCCGGCTTTGGGGTCTGCGCCTAAATACAGACCGGTGAGGGCTGAATAGCCCGTGCCCAATATAAATAAGGGTTGGCCTGTCGTCGGTCTGATAATGTCTCTGATGAAGTCCCGCGCAACGGTTTGTGCATTGTGATAGTCGGACGTCGATATCTGATTGTCCTGCAGGAAATAATGACCGGCACCACCCTGTCCCGGGGCTTCCAGCAGCCACACGCCATAACCGGCCTGAATATATTGCTGCATCAGCTCGAAATACACTTCGGCGGGATAGTCGGCATCTGCCAGAATAAGAATATGCGCTTTGGGGTTGGTTGGCGGGGCCGCAACCCCATAGCGTGCTTCGGGCAGATTGCCTGAGCGAAATTCGCCCCACACAAACCCAGAGGGCGGATAGTATTGCGGCGACAGGCCGGCGGGAATGCGGCTGTCGAGAAAGGCCTCTGAATGCTGCATATCGGCAACGGCGTCTTTGAGTTTGGAACAGGCCGTCAGGGTGAGCGCGAGGGCCAGTATGAGGGCTGCTGCGATCACAAATTTGCCAGGGTCAGGTTTGGACATAGCCCAGCTATAGTTGAGATTCCATAGTGCGGCTATGACAATTGCAACGCAGTATGTGTGCAATTTGACTTGATATTATGCGCCTAAAAGCCCAATTAGGGCAGAGGTAAACCTGCCCGTATTTTGTTGAGCCCCCGTCTGAGCCCATGGTCACTGTCATAAACCGCGTTGAGCCCACTGAGCGTGAACTGCGCCATCCGGAAAAGCAAAAGAAGGCGGATTCGCCGATTTTGAAGAAACCGGACTGGCTGCGTGTAAAGGCGCCGGGCTCTGCGGGCTATAATGAAACGCGCAGCATTGTGCGTGATGCCCGTCTGGTGACCGTCTGCGAAGAAGCGGCCTGTCCCAATATCGGTGAATGCTGGTCGAAAAACCACGCCACTATCATGATTATGGGCGATACCTGCACGCGGGCCTGCGCCTTTTGTAACGTCAAAACCGGCCTGCCCGAAGCCCTGGATGCCGATGAGCCGCGCCGTGTCGGTGAGACAGTCGCCCTGATGAAGCTGTCGCATGTGGTGATCACTTCGGTCGATCGTGATGACCTCAAAGATGGCGGTGCTGAGCATTTCGCCGAGGTGATCCGGCAAATTCGGGCGCAATCACCCAAAACGACGATTGAGATTCTGACGCCGGATTTCCTGCGCAAGGAAGGGGCCGCCGAGATTGTCATCGACGCCAAACCGGATGTGTTCAATCATAACTTAGAAACCGTGCCGCGTAATTATCTGAAAATCCGCCCGGGTGCGCGCTATTTCCACAGCTTGCGCCTGTTGGAGCGCGTTAAGGAGCGCGATCCGCAACAGTTCACCAAGTCGGGAATCATGGTCGGCCTTGGGGAAACCCGTGAAGAAGTCATGCAGGTCATGGATGATATGCGCTCAGCCGGTATTGATTTCATCACGATCGGCCAATACTTACAGCCCACACGCAAACATGCCTCCATTGAGCGGTTTGTCACGCCGGATGAGTTCAAGGCCTATGAGGCCATTGCGCGCGCCAAGGGCTTTTTGATGGTGTCGTCATCGCCTCTGACGCGGTCGTCGCACCATGCCGGTGAGGATTTTGAAAAGCTGCGGGCCGCCAGAGCGCTTAAGCGATAGGGCTGAGCTGATCCATGACCCAACTGCAACTGCGACGCACCTTGCCCTATGAGGCCTACGCCTTGTGGCAAATGGTGGGGGATGTTGAACGCTATCCGGAATTTATACCCTGGATCAAAGGCTTACGTATCTACAATCGCGAAAAGCCATCAGACGATGTGGAACGTTTTGACTGCGATGTTAAGGTCGGCTTCAAGATGCTGAGCGAGCAATTTGCCACGCGGGTGACGCGTGCCGAGGCGGCCTTGCTGGTCGATTTCGATCTGATCCGCGGGCCGTTTCGTCAACTTAAGGGGCGGTGGAGTTTCATGCCCGTCCTGGGCGGCACGGAGGTCAGTTTCGATTTGGATATCGACATTAAAAACCCGTTGCTGGATCTGCTGTTCAAGGCCAATTTCAACATGGCGGTCAACCGCCTGCTGGCCATATTCGAAGATCGTGCGCGGCATCTTTACGGGTAAATATACCTTGTCTGCGCGGCTTGTATTCAGGCCGGTTTCAGCCTAAAGTCGTTTACAGGCAGCCTGGAAGGGTCGGGCATGGCGATTGGATGGGGGAATTACATGAAGCCGTTATATCTGGCTTTGGCCGTACTTATGTCTGTGGGCGCTGGCCCTGTCATGGCGCAGGATGGCTATTATGACGGCCATTTTGAGTCCCTGAAAAATTTGTATGATGGCGCTATGGATAATATCAACCAGTCCATAAAAGCGGCGCGTGCTGATGATTTTGACACAAGCTGCAAGCAATTGAAAATGGCCGGCGGAAAATTAACCGTAGGCCGTATTGATGCTGAAAACGATCTCGAAGAGATGAATAGTAACGGCACATCCGCTGAAAAAGGGGCTATACGCTCAATATTGAAGTTGTTTAAAGAAGCGCAAGCCGCTGTTACAACACGATTAGAGGCTTGCCCGAACACCTAGGGCTCTAACACCTCAATCGCCCATTGCAGGGCGTGCCTGACGCTCATCATGCGCACATGATCGCGGCCGATCTCACCAAATTGCAGGGTCTGGCTGAGGGTGATGATCTTATCGGGCATCCTGTGGCTGAGGCCAAAACAGACCATGCCAACCGGCTTTTGCGCGCTGCCGCCCGTGGGCCCCGCTATGCCGGTAACGCTGAGGGCTATACTGGCCTTTGCGGCCATCAGCGCGCCTTCGGCCATGCTTTCGGCGACCTGCGGACTGACCGCGCCATATGTGATGAGCAGGGTTTCCGGAACCTGCACCAATCGATTCTTTGCCGCATTGGAATAGGTTACATAGCCGGTTTCAAAGACGGCTGAGGCACCGGAAATAGCCGTAATCGCTCCTGCCAGCAGTCCGCCTGTGCAGCTTTCGACCGTGGTTATAGTTTGCTGGCGGGCTACTAAAAGTTTGACGAGACGGGCAGCGAGTTCAGTTTCAGACATGGTTCACGTATATAAAAAAGGCGACCGTAAGGATCGCCTTTTTTCGTCATATTGCAAGATTCTTTTCGGCTCGAACGGCGCATGGCTTACCGCAATAGCGGCGGCGGGCGGTCGCCCTTGCCAAAGTCAGTGCTTTGGAATCAAACGCCTGCGTGAAGGGGCGCATCCAGATTGGCATTGGCGAAGTCCCAGTTCACCAGCGCGGTGAGATAGGTTTCGATGAATTTTGGACGCAGGTTCTGATAATCGAGATAATAGGCATGTTCCCATACATCGAGAGTCAGCAAGGGCTTATCGCCCTTTGTGAACGGGTTTTCGGCATTGCCGGTCTTAACGACTTTCAGCTTGCCGTCCGTGCCCAGTACCAGCCAGGCCCAGCCGGAACCAAATTGCGTGGCGCCAGCCGTTTTGAATTGATCAACAAAGGCATCGAATGAACCAAAATCCGCGTCAATCTTATCGGCGATGGCACCGGTCGGCTTGCCGCCGCCGTTAGGTGTCATGGAGTGCCAGAAGAAGGTGTGGTTCCAGACCTGCGCCGAATTGTTGAAGACGCCGGGATTTTTGCCCTCAGAGGCTTTTACGATATCCACTAAGGACATGTCGGCAAATTCCGTGCCTTCGATCAGCTTGTTGAGATTGTCGACATAGGCCTTATGGTGCTTGGCGTGGTGATAGCTGAAGGTATTGGCCGACATATGGGGCTCAAGCGCGGTATCCGCATAGGGCAGGGCGGGCAGTTGAAATGGCATCTTAGCACCTCTTGTTTAATAGGGGGGGAAACAGGTTACTCAGCTCATATATTCGGAAGAAAATAGGTTTTCAATAGGGGTTGGCCATGAGAATGCTTCGCAATAAAATCCATACAAATTCAATGGGTTTGGCATATTTCCTCAAAAGCCTGTTTTTAAAGAGCGATCAGGCATACGGCCTGCGCGGCCAGACCTTCGCCCCTGCCGGTAAAGCCCATTTTTTCCGTAGTGGTGGCCTTGATACTGACGCGGTCAACAGGGATTGACACGATGTCGGCGACGCGCTGACGCATGGCTTCGCGGTGCGGTTTGATTTTGGGCTGCTCGCAAATCAGGGTGATGTCGAGATTGACGATCTCGCCGCCTCTGGCGCGGATCAGACCGGCGGCGTGTTTCAGGAATATGTCGCTGGACGCCCCCTTCCATTGCGGATCGGTGGGGGGGAAGTGGTCGCCAATATCTCCCAGGCCCGCCGCCCCTAAAAGCGCATCTGTCAGGGCATGCAAGCCGGCATCGGCATCGGAATGGCCGATCAGGGTCTGGTCATGGACAATCTCAATACCACACAGCCAGACCGACTGACCTTCGCCCCAGCGATGGGCATCAAAGCCCTGACCGATACGCATGGTTTTCAAGGGTGTGTCCTTCGCAATCAGGGCTTCCAGCAGAGCAAAATCAGCCGGATAGGTCAGTTTATGCAGGCGTATATCGCCCTCAATCAGGGTCACATTGATGCCGGAATGGCCAGCGACCATGGCGTCATCTGTGGGTGTCTCATCAGACGGCCAACGGGCATAGGCCTGTAGAATGTCATGATAGTGAAAGGCTTGCGGGGTCTGGGCGCGCCACAGATTGTCACGCGATGCCGCCTCCATAATGCGCCCGTGATCGCCGCGTTTCAGCGAATCCGTAATCGGCAGGGCCAGTATGGCGGCGGGTTTGCTGTCGAGTTCACTGAGCAGGGCCTCTATGTGATCGGGCGACAAAAGCGGACGGGCCGCATCGTGGATCATGACAATATCACGGGCACCGGCCTGAGTAAGGGCCTTAAGGCCGTTCACCACCGAAGCGGCACGGGTGTAGCCGCCTGACACTATGTCTGCCCTGTCGCCATAGGAGGCGCGGGCGGACAACAGATCGTCCGGCGGCACGACGATAACAATATGTGCCGCGCCCGCCGCCTCAAAAGCGGTCAAAGACCAGTCCAGAACAGGCTTTCCGCCCAGTATGCGCCACTGCTTTTTGCCGCCTGAGCGGCTGCCGGAACCGCCGGCCACGATGATTGCGTGAAATGTCATTCCGCTTGTTTAGCGCGAAACACGGGTGGCGCAAGAGATACAATTTGTATATGTGAGCGTCATGTGCGCAATGGGTCTTCAGATTGGTGATACATATATTGACGGTCGGGTGCTGATTGCGCCCATGACCGGCGTGTCAGACCTGCCGTTTCGCCATATGGCCCATAAGCTGGGCGCGTCCTATGCCGCCACGGAAATGGTGGCGTGCGCCGAGATGGCGAGGGGGCGACCTGATATTGTCCGCAAGGCACAGTTGGGGGAGCATGACGGCTTAAAAATCATCCAGCTTGTCGGGCGTGACCCGTTGCATATCGCGCAGGGCGCTAAGCTGGCAGAGGAATCGGGAGCGGATATTATTGATCTCAATTTTGGCTGTCCGGCCAAGGAGGTCACGGGTGTCCTGTGCGGATCGGCCCTGATGCGCGATCTGGATCAGGCCGAGCGCATTATGACGGCGGCCCTTCAGGCCACCTCACGGCCGGTGACGGTCAAGATGCGTCTGGGCTGGGATGATCATAATGCAGCCGAATTGGCCCAGCGCGCTGAAAAGCTGGGGATTGCGGCCCTGACCGTGCATGGCCGTACGCGTCAGCAGTTCTACAAGGGCGTGGCCGACTGGCGGGCCGTGGCGGTGGTCAAACAGGCCGTGCGTGTGCCGGTTATTGTCAATGGCGATATTACCGATCTGGCATCGGCCAAGGCGGCGCTTGAGCAGTCGGGGGCGGATGGCGTCATGGTCGGGCGTGGTATTTACGGCCGTCCGTGGCTGGCGCGCGACCTGAATGCCGCTTTGAATGACGGCGCGCCTATGCGCAACTTGTGCCTGACGGAGACGGCCGATTTGCTAATCGAACACATGCAGGCCTCGCTACGCTTTTATGGCGACCCTCTGGGCTTGCGTATGTTCAAAAAGCATCTGGGGGCCTATATCGAGGCATCGGACTATCATGCCGATCCATTGGTGCGCCGTCAGGATAAGGCGCGTCTATGTCGCATGGACAACGCGACCGAAATTGAAACCGCTGCCAGAGCGCTGATAACAGCCTGATTTTCGCTTTTATATTGTGAAAAATGCAACATAACTGTTGATATTAGGGCACAGTAGTGCGCAAATGTCACTCTGTGTGTGGATAGGGTGATCTTTTTTGAAAGACATATCGACAATCCGGCGTTGGCAGCATGTGCTTATGCGCAGCTTCAAAAACCTGCGCGGCGCGGGTCTGCAAAGGCTGGCCCTGGGTCTGGGTTACGCCCTGTCGGTTCTCACCACCGCCTTTATTGTCTGGCTGATCATCGCCAAGGCCGGTACGAGCCTGACGATCAAGGGGGCGGCCAGTGATTCCGTCGATTATCTGGTTATTCTGGTTGTTTTAAATCTGATCCTGCTTTTGGGTCTGATCTTTTTCGTTATCTGGCGCGTTGTCAAAATTGCCCGCAGCCGGGGGGCGGATGCCGGCGCGCGGCTACATTTGCGGTTCGTGTTTTTATTTTCGCTGGCGGCGGTTTTGCCGGCGATTATTGTAGCCCTGTCCTTCACCTTTCTGAATAACGGCATCAAGGAATGGTTTTCCGACCGGGTTAAGGCCTCGGTGGAAAATGGCTATGATATTGCCGGCAGCTATATCACCGAAGCCCGCCGCACCTCGGGCCTGGCCATGAGCGACATCCAGCATGCGGTCGAAAGCGAGCAGGGCCATCAGTTATTTCCCGATCGCCTCGCCTTTGCGCTGGCCTTGAAGAAAAGCCTTAACCTGCGGGGTGAACTGAACGCCGTCTATGTGATTGACCGCTCCGGACAGGTCTTAGCGCGGGCCGAGGCGGCTGATGCCCCCGTCTATATGGCCCCTGCGCCTGATGCCATTCAGGATGTCGCCGCCACGGGGGCCAAGGCCTATCCGTATGGCGATCCCGATGCCATTCGCCTTTTGTATCCGATTGAGGGGTATAATGGCGCCATGCTTTACGGCGTCAAGCTGTTGCCCAAGGGCATCTACGCCAAGGTTCAGACGGCTAATCAGGCGATCAATGATTACCGTGAAACCACCAACAAAAAGCTACGCGCGCAGGGCATCTTTTTCATGGCCTATCTTGAGGCTGTTCTGCTGGTTTTGATCGGGGCCATCTGGGGTGGCACCTCGGCGGCGGAAAGCATTGCCGTGCCGGTGGCGCGTCTGGTTCAGGCGGCCGATAAGGTGGCGGGCGGGGATTTAAATGCCCGTGTCATGACCATCAAGCAGTCCGAAGATATTGCCGTCCTGTCGCGGGCCTTTAATCGCATGACCTCTGATCTGCAAAGCCAGCAGGCCGCCCTGAAATCGGCCGGTGAGGAAGCCGAAAGCCGAAGGCGGTTTATTGAGACGGTGTTGTCGGAAATCAGCGCCGGTATTGTGGGGCTGGATGTGCTGGAGCATGTATCGGCCATCAACCGCCATGCCGCCAACTTCCTGAGTGTGCCATCCGAAGAGGCACTGGGGGTCCATATTCGCGACCTCGCGCCTGAGATTGCCGATCTGCTCGATAAGGTGTCGGTGCATCGCGTCGAAGAACAAGAGGTGGATCTGATCCGTCGGGGCGAAACACGCCGTGTACGGGTGCGTGTGTCGGGTCTGGAGACCGGCGGGGCCGTGCTGACCTTTGACGATATGACTCGCCTTATCGCCGCTCAGCGCAATGCCGCCTGGAAGGATGTGGCGCGCCGGATTGCTCACGAAATCAAAAACCCTTTGACGCCCATCCAGTTGTCGGCGGAACGCCTGAGCAAAAAATATCGCGGCCAGATTCAGGCGGATGTGGAAACATTTGATCGCCTGACCGACACCATTGTGCGTCAGGTCGGTGATATCGGACGCATGGTCGATGAGTTTTCCTCCTTTGCCCGCATGCCGGCACCTAATTTCTCCGAGGAAGATCCGGCGGAAATGGTGCGCGCGGCTGTCTTTGCGCAACGGGTGGCCAGACCGGATATTGAGATTGAAATTATTGAACCCCTGCCGGATGTGAAGCTGGTCTGTGATGGCCGCATGCTGTCTCAGGCGCTGGGCAACGTCCTGAAAAACGGCGGAGAGGCGATCACCTCGCGTTTGCTGCGCGATGGCGAAGCAGAGGGTGAGCCCAATGCGGACGTGACCGGCATATTGGGCCATCAGCGTGTGGAGATAGGTCTGCTGGACGGCGAAATCATCATCGAAGTCGAAGATGACGGCATCGGCCTGCCGGAAAAAGACCGGGACCGGCTGACGGAGCCCTATGTGACGACACGCGAAAAAGGCACAGGTCTGGGCCTGGCTATTGTAAAGCGTATTCTCGAAGACCACGGCGGCGAGTTCTATCTCAATGACGCGGTTCACCTAAGCGGCGCACGGGCGGTTCTGCGTTTGCCGCGCCTGCAACAGGGACACAATACGGTGGCGACCGCCGACGGGACTGGCGGATTGATCCCCCAAAACCGTCCCAATATAATTAGCCAAAGAGGCTGATCGCAAAGTCTGCGATCTAACCAAGCGTGAGGAACTGATGAAAGTATCGTCTGGCGTTGATATTCTGGTGGTGGATGATGAAGCCGATATCCGTGAGCTGATTGCGGGCATATTGGAAGACGAAGGCTATGCTGTGCGCACAGCCTCTGACTCCAATGCAGCGCTCAGGGCCATCAAGGCACGCAAACCTTCGCTGTGTGTTCTTGATATCTGGATGCAGGGCGGTGGACTTGACGGGATCGAGCTTTTGGGGGTCATTCATGAACTGGATCCGGATATTCCGGCCATTATGATTTCCGGTCATGGCACAATCGAAACGGCGGTGGCGGCTATCAAGAAAGGCGCTTTCGATTTCATTGAAAAGCCATTTAAAACCGAGCGCCTTTTGATGGTGGTGCAAAGGGCGCTGGAGCTGACCTCCCTGCGGCGCGAAAACAAGCG
>JBAWDM010000220.1:0-4076 GCA_049590735.1 Asticcacaulis sp.
TCCGGAAAATATTTCCACGACATAACTTTTCCTTTTCTTAAAATTCTGCATCATTGTTTTTTACAATTCACGATATCTGATTTCATCCGCTAAGATTCCCGTCCCGCCTCTCGAACGCGCCGCGCCAATGGGGACAACAGATACTCAATAATGCGCCTATGGCCCGTCTTAACTTCGACGCTCGCCGCCATACCAGTTCGAAGACGGGAAGGATCGAGTTGCAGGCCCGTTCCTTTTGCCAATGGGTCAATCGCCACGCTCACAGTATAAAGCAGACCACGCTTTTCATCATACCGAGCAAATGCAAACGCCTCAAGCTTCGTCAGAAAGCGCGTGGCTCAAAATCTATCAGGACGATACAAGCCATCATCCGGTGTAGACTCGCCCTCAATCAAAGCCAAAACAATCTGAGCCGCGAAAGGCGCAAACACATAGCCATTGCGCCGCATAGCCGTCGATACATAGACGCCTGACGCTTCATCCCGGCCGATCAATGGCCAGCCATCAGGACTGGCGGCGCGAATGCCGGTACGCGGCACAGCGTCTGTTATATCCACCGACATGACCTGTGACACGTCTTTGAGTAGCGCCACGACCTCTGGCTCTATCGCCAAATCATCTTGTCCGACCTGCATGGTTGCGCCAAATTTTGCCGCTGCACCATAGTCGGCAAAATAACCAGAACGGGTACGCACTACGCCGTCCCCGCCTCGCCCATTTACATCCAGCAAGTGCCCTTTAATTGGCGTCAAACACGCAAGAGACGGAACATGAGGGGCAAGCGCATGAGCCGCATACCCTGCGGCCACAATAACCGCGTCAGCTTCCACGGATTCGCCCGTGTCTAAAACCGCCTGAGTGGAACTGATATAGGCAACATGCCCCGTGAGCCAGACACCGCCCTGCGCGACAATTTGCGCCCTTAAGGCGGCAAGTACAGGCCCTGCTTCCATTAGGCCATCATCCGCCAATTGCACGCCATTGACGGCCTTGGGGTCAAAACCCAGGTGCGCGAGTTGATCGTCATCCGCGTATTCAAAATGCGCGCCCATAGCCACCAGTCGTTTCATGACGTCTGCGCCATTTGCCTTATCAAAAACATACAGGCTGGGTGTCTGACCGTCTTGAGCCAGCCAATCCTTGATTATTTGTGGCCATAAATCGTGCAGATCGCTCCATGCCGATTTCGCCTGTTGCAGCCTCTTAAAACTTTCAACAGGATCGGCATCACCCAGTGCCTCAAGTGCGGGCGCCACCATGCCGGCAGCAATACCCGATGCCGTATGGTCTGGCGCGTCACGCGCAATCAGCGTCACGGCATAGCCATGTCCAAGTGCCACCACAGCCAGCACCAAACCGACTATGCCGCCACCAACAATCAATAAGGAAGGTTGAGCGTTTCGCGTCATCATATTGACCTACGCGATTCCACCAGCCTTAACCATGCGGCAAGGTGACATTTTATAAGAAGATGTGATGCAAACATATCGCCAAAGCCATGGCCAACAAAAGAGTCACGGCCAGCAAACCAGCTAACGAAATGGTACCGCCTCTCAGGCTTGAACTGAGGACCTCCGGTTCCACAAACCGGCGCTCTAACCAACTGAGCTAAGGCGGCACATCATAACGAGGGAGCATCATCTAATATGGCACGCGCCCTCAATCAAGCCCAAAAGCAGCAATTCCTGCAAATCTTGTGTATTCCCGCCGTTTCAGAGCGGTACTGATTTTCAGTATAGCCCGGTCTGGGTCTATTTATAACCCTTGGCCGCAATATAGGCCTGCAAATCCTTAATGCGTGTCGTATCGGACGGATGGGTCGACAACAGTTCCGGCGGTGCGCCGGAATTAAGCGCCATCATATTTTGCCAAACCTCGACGGCTGCACTGGCGCGATATCCGGCCTTTACCATCAGATCGACGCCGATGCGATCCGCTTCTGATTCATGCTTACGCGAATAGGGCAGCAAAAGCCCGACCTGCGCCCCAAGCCCGCCATAGCTGGCAACTGCCTTTTGCACATTGCCGGATGTGACGCCCGTAGCGACCTCAAGAACCCCCTGCGTGGCCATCTGCTGAGACGCACGCTCTGCGGCATGCTTACCCAAAACGTGCGCCGTTTCATGGCCAATGACCGCAGCCAGTTGGTCATCATTTTTAACCACCTTGAACAGCCCTGTATTAATGCCGACCTTCTTGCCGGGAATCACAAAGGCATTGGGTTGTGGATCATCAAAGACAACATATTCCCAGCCCCCGCCCCCCAGACCCGATACGGCGGCAATACGCCCGCCTACCGTCTGCACACGCTTATTCAGAGCCGGGTCTTTCGAGATTTTAGCCGTGGCCAATTGCTGCTTCCACGACGCTGCGGCTGCCTGTTGAAGCGCGGCGTCATCAACCAGCAAAAGCTGTGAGCGACCCAGAGTGGAATTGGTTTCACAGCCGCTTAAGGAAAGGGCTGCTCCCAAAACCATAAAGCTTACCAAGGTGTATTTGAACTTGCGCGCCGGAAATCTCATGCCGTACCTTTATGTCATCTATGAAATATTTCATTACACTACCGCGCCTGATTATAAAAAAACACCCTGAAAGACCAGGGTGTTTTTCAATCTACGGGACTTAGGCAACGGGACTTAGGCTACAAGACTTAGAAGGCTCAGCCGCCTAATGTCCATTTAATCGTCGCCTGCAATTTGGCGCCCATGGCCACATTGCCCTTAGCCACGTCAATTCGGCCCTTATCCTGCACCATTTTGACCGTGGCCTTGCCAAATCCGTAATTTCCCGGACTTTCGGACAGGGCAACACAGCTGACATGCCCGGCCTTATCCAGCACGGTACATTCGACCGACGCCACGCCTTCAATTTCATTATCGAGCGCACGCACCGGATAATAGGTGCTTAAGGCCATTGAATCCGGAAACCGGGCCCAACTTGCCTTTATGTAGGGCGGTGCGGAGGCAGAAGAGGATGAAGTGCCACCGGAAGCCTGACTAATAACAGGCGGGGCTGGCGGGGCATTTGTCTTATTTGGCTCCACCTGAGGGTCAATTGGCGTCGTTTCCACCGTAACCGGCGTTTCCACCACAGGCGTATGGGCAACGATATGATTGACTGGCGCTTTTTGTACCTGCGGTTCAGGCGGAGGCGGCTCCGGATGGTAGATAAAGAGAGTTGAAGTCGGATCCCCTGGCGGCACCTCTATAGGTTTTGTCGAGAAGTTTTCATTGAACAGATAATATAATAATCCAGCATGTAATAATAGAGCCAGAAAGACACCGTAATAAAAAGAAGGCGGCAGTTTTTTAAGTTTTCTATTATCAAAAATAGGTGAACTATAGCTATGAACTACGTCAATCATAATGAATATTCTCCATGATGTTAATATCACGCAGAAGGATTACAGCTTCCTCAACAACTTACTATAAAGCTGTATGTACCTGCATCAAAAGTATGGGTCGGTTACTTTTCTTTTACTGACATCAGAATACGCCTGTTTTAATTTTTCACAAGCGCCAAATTGCAAACCCCTCGCAATAACAACTTTGTGACAAAAAAAAAACGCCCCGAACCTGAGGCACGGAGCGTTTTTAAGGTGTTTAGAATAAGACGGCTTAGAATTGCCACTTATAGGTAAACTTCTTTCGGTCGCCGTCACGAAGTTCTCCGCCGACTGATTTTGGTTCAACCTTGGCGTAGCGAATAAACGCCTTAACCGTAGCCGCACCAAAGCCGTAGCCTTTGGGGCTTTCGTTGAGAATGTCACAGGATGTGACCTTCCCGGAGGAGTTGATCGCGCAGTCAATCGTGACCGTGCCTTCAACTTCGTCATCGATGGCGCGCGAAGGATAAGAGTTCGCCATCTGATCACCACGTGGATAGGTCCATTGACCCGCAACATAGCGGGGGCCAGGAGGTGCCACGGGTGGCGGCGTACCTTTATTCATCTCTGCCGGTGGCTCCTTGTATTCCACGCGCTTGTCCTGCGGAACAGGCGGCACGGGAATCGGCGGAGGCGGCGTAACGCTTGGCACCGGAGGCGCTTCACGCGGCTGAACCACGGGGGGTGGCGG
>JBAWDM010000221.1:0-18634 GCA_049590735.1 Asticcacaulis sp.
CATAAAGCCAAAACGGCGGGGGTCGAAATAGTCAATGCGACTGACGCGGCCATCGGGCAGGGTGGCCAAAAGCTGGACATGCAGGTGTTTCGCATCGGGTATTATGGCGTGGTAATAGTTGGCGAGATCGTTTGCATCATTATTGACCTGAAAACGGCCGGTCATGCCCAGATGGGTGACCCAGATGTCCTGGGTATCAAGATAGAACAAAAGATATTTGGCCCGGCGCTCCAGGCGCAGAACCTCAGCGCCCATAAGGCGCTCAGCAAAATTTTCCGGAAACGGATAGCGCAGATTGGCGCGATTCAGCCGCACGCCGCTCAGTTTAGCGCCGCTCAGATGCGGCTCAAGCCCGCGCCGGACGGTTTCGACTTCGGGCAATTCGGGCATGAGGGCTCCATCTTAAGCGACGCGCACCAGACGACGCTGGCTTAGCTCACCCAGATCGGCATGCCACAGGTTGGGATCAAGGGCCACATCATCATTAAGCGCCATGGCCTCCCAGTTGATGCGCGGCTTTTGACGCTCAGACGCCGCCACAATGGCACGCAGTTCCGCCGCCGAGGTCACGCCGACCATGACAGTCGAAGCCCCGTCTATATTGAGAGCAAAGCTCAGGGCGGCATGCAGGGGGTCCGCGCCGCCTTCGGCCATCATCCGGCGTACCCGCGACAGATGCGGCCCGATGGCCATCAGATTGGCCGGCAGGGCTTCGCGCGGTAAAAACAACAGGCCCTGAAGGAAGACTGATCGCAGTTGCACCTCAATGCCCAGATCCGAAAGAGCCTTGATGGTGCCGTTTTGCACCAGTCTCTGATCCAGAATGGAGGCAGGCACCTGCATGATATCGGGTTTAAAGCGTTGCGCTAGCAGAAGCGGCTGATCGTGACAGGCGGCGCTGATGCCGATTTTGCTGATCAGGCCGGCGGCTTTTAATTTTTCCATGCGCGCCCACAGGGCATCGCCTTGCGGCCCGGTCAGGTCTTCGGCATTATCAATCATAGCGCAGTGGATGCGCACCAGACCCAGATGCTCGACCGAGCGGCGCAGGCGTGATTCCAGCCAGTCCAGTCCCTTATCGAGGCGCAATGTGCGCACCTGAGGGCGAAACGGCGAGGGAAAGGGCCAGCTTCGGCCCAATATACGTTCGACATCGCCATTATAATGGGCGGCATCAATCGTCAGGACTTTACAGGCGGCCGCCAGCTCAAGGATCTGGCACACTTCGTCTTCGCTCACGCGTCCGCGCGTGTTCGATATGCCGTAATCCGCTCCGAATTGAGCCGTGCCAAGACCTAAACCTGCCGTCATAAAGACTTATGTTCCAAAATTTAACCAAATTCCTTAACCAAGAAGGAACAGAGGCGAATGTGGACGCTAAATCTTAAAGAAGCTCTTTACAGGAAATAAAAAAAGCATGTTTTTGGCATGTTTTTTCTGTTAAGTCAGGATGTTAACAGGGTGTTAAAAGCCAAATAGCCGCATGCGCTCATCCAGATTGCCCACGCTGACGCCCTGATCCGTGACCAGACCATCTTTGAGCGAATAGACCCAGCCGTGGATACGTAAGGGCTGGCCTTCGCGCCAGGCCGCCAGAGTAATGGGATTGCTGGCAACGTTTTTCACCTGATTGATGACATTGAGCTCGCACAGTCGATCCAGCATGGCATCGTGTTCAGGCAGGGCTTCCAGTTCATGCTTATGTTCATGCACCAGATCGCGGATAGGGGTCAGCCAGTGGTCGATCAGCCCATGACCCTTTGATTCCACAGCATTGCGCACGCCGCCGCAGCCGTAATGGCCGACAACCAGTATGTGTTTGACCTTAAGCACCTGCACGGCATAGTGCAAAACACTGAGATAGTTGGCGTCCTGCTGCGGGGCCAGATTGGCGACATTGCGATGAACGAACATTTCGCCGGGATCAAGATTGACAATTTCATTGGCCGGCACACGCGAATCCGAACAGCCGATCCAGAAATATTCCGGTGTCTGCTGAGCCGTCAGGCGCTTAAAAAACTCCGGGTCAATCTCCGTTTTTTTCTGTACCCATTTTCGATTGTTTTCGAGTAGTTCATCCAGCATTGATTTCACCCTTACTGTGTCGCCCTGCTTATAAAGGGCTGTCGGAGCAGATCAAGCCTTTTCACCGGCGCACATTTGATGGTTTTGGACTATTATTCTGGTGACGATTAGGCTGTCAGGTGGCGATCGGGTGGATGGCGGCCTTTGCGGTCTCAACAGCAAAGCTGATTTCGTTTGAGATGGTCGCATTCGGGTCCCTGCGGTCGGAAATGGCCATAAAGCGGGTGTTGAGCGCCTGAGGCGTGACCTCAACCGCCATATAACCGTGGGTCCTTGAGTTGAAATATTTCACATGCGGATTTTGTGGCAACAGGTCGGCAAACGTCTTATAGGGCGGCGAATTGGCCGTGATAGATGTGCCGACAAATTCAGTCGCGATGGTGGCGCTTTGCGGATCGCGGCTGTCGGCCTTCAGCTCATTGGCCCAAAAGGAATGAATATCCCCACTCAGTATGACCGGATTTTTCAGGCGTGCGGCCTGCATGGCCAGGAGGAGCCGGTCGCGTGTGGCCGGATATCCATCCCAGCCATCCGTCCAGTGGCCGATAATCGCTTGCCCGTCTTTGTTTTTGCCGGATTGCAACAAAGAGGCGGCCAGCAAATCCTGACCCAATATATTCCATTTGGCCTGACTTTTTTGGAAACGCTTAAACAGCCATGCCTCCTGCTCAAAACCCAGCATGGTGCGGCGGGGATCCAGACGATCGGTGCAGGTTTCATCGACCACATGGCCTTTGCGGCTGTCGCCCACCGCACAGGCGGCAGGTGAGCGGTATTGCCGCCCGTCCAGCATGTTGATCTCAGCCAGAGTGCCGAAACGGTAGCCCTTATAGAGTTGCAAATGCGTGCCGATCAGGCGCGATGTCCGTCGCAGTGGCATATTCTCATAATAGGCCTGATAAGCCGCCCTGCGCAGCGCCACCATACCGGCATCATACTTCATATATTGCGATAAGGCCGCGCCATAATCATTCTGCACCTCATGGTCATCCCAGGTCATCAGACAGGAGGTGCAGGCGTGCAGGGCCTGAAGATCGGCATCCATATGATAAAGCGCATAGCGGTTGCGATAACCGGCCAGATCACTGATTTCTCCGGGCGCATCATGCTGACGCACGATCTTGCTGGTGTCGCTATAGCTATATTCATAAATATAGTCACCGAGGAAAAGAACCAGATCGGGGTTTTCGTTCGCCATGTGACGATAGGCGCTGAAATAGCCAAGCTCATAATGTGAGCATGAGGCCACAACCAGTTTAAGCGCAGTTGCGGCGTGGGTTTCCACAGGCAGGGTGCGGGCGCGGCCAACAGGGCTTTGAACGCCGAGAGCCTCAAAACGATACCAGTAGAAGCGGTCTGCCTTCAGACCCGTCACCTCAATATGAACACTATGGGCACTATCGGGATGGGTTAAGACCACACCGCTCAGGGCGGGTTGCGTCAGGGCTTCATCGTGCCAGACCGTCCATTTAACCTGTGCCGGGGCAGACATGCCGCCCAGTCCGTCCGGCGCCAGGGGCGAAGGCGCAATGCGTGTCCAGATTACAAAGCCGTCAGAGGCCGGATCGCCACTGGCTACACCTAAGGCGAAAGGAGATTCAGGTGCCCCATAGGCCCGCATGGTCATGGAAGGCGTGAGGATGGCCGCACTCAGACTGCCCAACAGGGCTTGGCGACGCGACAGGACAGGCAGGGGCATGAGGGTCTCACTCTTGTAGCGAAAGTCTTCTGCTTAGGCCTGATGTTTGACGAACATATTACAACACATATGCCTTATAATATAACGGCGTTCACATAACGCGGTGTGTCGCTAAAAAGTCTCAGGCTCTCGAAAGGTTACGTTTGTTACAAAACTTTCACAAGATGTATAAAAAAAGCGCGACAGCTTCACATAGGGAACAAGCAGCAAAGAAATAACCACGAGAAACAAGCGCGAAAGCGGGCAAAAACAGCCGGATTTCGTGGCGGGAAATTGCGTCTCTGCGGTGGAGTCTTGCTGCACATTTCATCTCCGGAGAGGGACCTCCTATGACGCTTTATAAATCAACCATTCTGGCCTGCACGGCCCTGACGGCCCTGAGTGGCCTGTTTGTCAGCACAATCGCCCTGGCGCAATCGACGGCGACCGAAGAAGTCGAAGTCATTGTGACGGGCAAAAAGGGTCTGGGGCCTGTGCGCAGGGAAACCGGCACCAAAACAAAAACCGCCATTAATCAGGACTATATCGGCGCCCAAACCGCCGGTCAGACCATTGCTGAGACGCTTAATCTGGCACCGGGTTATAATTTCACCAATAATGATCCTTATGGATCGGCCGGTGGCAATGTCACCTTGCGGGGTCTGGATGGTACGCGCGTCTCGCTGACTATGGATGGCGTGCAACTGAACGATGCCGGTAACTATGCCATCTATACTAATCAGCAGCTTGATCCTGAGCTGATCCAGACGGCCACCGTGGTAACCGGCGCCACCGATGTCGACTCCATGACAGCTTCGGCTTCGGGCGGCACCATCAGCTATACGACCATAAAGCCTACAGAAGATTTCAATGTTGAAAGCACCCTGTCTACGGGCAGCTTCAACTATAATCGCTTTTTTGTAATGGTGAATACCGGCGCGATCGGGCCATTTGGCACGCAGGCTTGGTTCTCGGCTTCCAAGCAGAACTATAATACCTTCACCACGGAAAAGCCGGACAATGGCAAGCTGGAAAAACAGCAGGTTAACTTCAATGTTTACCAGCCAATGTCCAATGGCAGCTATTTCGGTCTGCGCGGCAATTATAACGAAAACCGCAACCGCTTTATCTTTGGCCAGAGCCTCGCCAATTTCGCCAAGAATGGCAAATATTATAACAGCGCCGGTATCGCCAATATTAATCCGTCCAATACCGGCAATCTGCGCGGTTATTCGAAATGGATCATCAATGAGAACTTCTTCTTTACCGTAGATCCGACCTATCAGTTCGTTCTGGCCAATGGCGGCGGTACAGCCGGTATTAGCGAAAAAGACGGCTCCATGTCCGTCAGTGGCCGTAAGTACTTCTATAATGAACTGGCCGGTGTCGATATCAACAAGGATGGCGATGCGCTGGATTCGGTCAGCATCTATAATGCCAACACAACGGCGACGAACCGTTATTCCTTAAGCACAACGGGTGTCTATACATCAAACCGCGGTGATGTGTTCCGCTTTGGTGCCTCCTATGATCGTGGTCGCACGCGCCAAACCGGTGAAAGCACGCTGTTGAATGCTGACGGCAGTGCGATTGATCCGTTTGGCGCACGCAACGACACCTCTTTGGCCATTATCGGCAAGGACGGTTCCATCCATGAACGCCGTGCGCGTTTTTCGCTGGCCAATGTCGATACCTATTTCTTTGAATATCGCGGCTATTTCCTTGAAGACAAACTGTTCGTGTCCCTAGGCATCAAGCAACAAAAGATGGAACGTGACCTCAATCAATTCTGTTATTCACCTGATGATGCTTCCGGCACGTATGCGCCCTTCTGCACCTCGACCGCCCCTCTGGTTGACAATGGCAATGGCACGGCCAGCTTTGGTTACACCTATCTGACGACGACGGACAAGGATGGCAACAAGGTTGAACATACCAACTTCATCAAGCCGTTCCACACCAATATCAGCTTCTCCAAAACCCTGCCCAGCCTGGGCCTGACCTATAAGCTGACCGATGCACATCAGGTTTATATCAACTATTCAGAAGCCATGTCCGCCCCGCGCACGGATAACTATTACGGCGTGCTGGTTAAAGACGGCGTTATAAAACCTGCCAATCCTTTGCCGGAACTGAATAAGACGGTCGAACTGGGTTATCGTTTCAGCTCGCCAGTCTTTACGGCGTCGGCAGATATCTGGGCGCAGAAATACGACAACCGCATTGTGTCATCGTATGATGTCGACTCTCAGACCTATTTTGATAAAAACGTCGGTAGTGTTGACCTGAAGGGTTTTGAAGCGTCTGCGGCCTATGCGCCAACGGCCAATCTGTCCCTGTATGGCAGTGTGACCTATACGGACACAAAGATTCTTGACGATTACGCTGCCGGAGCCGACTCGGTCGTCAGCACCAAGGGCAAGGCGCTGACGGAGGTTCCCGACTGGATGGCCACAGCCGGTCTGACCTATAAGGCGTTCCGGGACTTTACCTTTAATCTGAACGGCAAATATGTCGGTAAACGGTATGCAACCTTTGTGAACGATCTGGCCGTCGATGCCTATACGGTATGGAATGGTTCCGTGCGCTGGGATCTGCCGGTTACCTCTATTCTGAAGCCGGGCACCAATATCCAGATCAATGTGATCAATATTACCGATGAATATTATTTCGGTTCGATCAGCGCCAAAGAAACGGCATCGGGCAACCCATCCTTTAATGTGGGCGCGCCACGCACCGTAATGATGTCGTTGCACACCAAATTCTAGGTTCGTAACTTAGAACCCTGAGAAGAAACGGCCTCTGGTTTCAGCAGGGGCCGTTTTTTTGTCTCTGTGTGTATTCAAATAACCTTGTCATCCGTCTCACTTTCGTTCAAATCCGGTAAGGAATAAGTCCGGAATGGGCAAGAAACAGGGACGGGCGCATTATGAGCGGCGATGAGATCATCCAAAAACGTAATTTGCGTACTATTGTGCTGGCCTCGGCGGCGGGCACGACCTTTGAGTGGTATGATTTTTTCATTTTCGGTACGCTGACGGCCATTATTGCCAAAAACTTCTATGCCGGCCTTAATGACACCTTTGCCACCATTGCGGCTCTGGCCACCTTTGCCGTCGGGTTTATTGCAAGGCCCGTAGGCGCGCTTGTTTTTGGACATATCGGCGATAAAAAAGGACGTAAGGGTACGTTTATGTACACCATCCTCGTCATGGGGCTGGCGACCATAGCGATTGGTCTTTTGCCGACCTATGCGCAGGTGGGGATCACGGCACCCGTTTTATTGATTATTTTACGCATCGTTCAGGGCTTTGCTTTGGGCGGTGAATATGGCGGGGCAGCCATCTATGTTGCCGAACATGCGCCGCCGGATAAGCGCGGCCGCTATACGGGCTGGATTCAGACTTCGGCGGCATTAGGGCTGATCTCGGCCCTGCTGGTTATTCTGGTGACGCGCAAATTTACCGGCGAAGCCATCTTTGCCGACTGGGGTTGGCGCATACCGTTTCTGGTATCGACCGGCCTGTTGATTGTGTCGGTCTATATCCGTGCCAAAACCGCCGAAAGTCCCGCCTTCAAGGCCCTGCATGATGCCGGTAAGATTGCCAAGAGTCCGTTATCTGAAATCTTTACGCGCGGAAAAAACCTGAAAGGCATGTTGATTGCGTTATTTGGTTTTATGACGGCGCAAGGCGTGGTGTGGTACACAACATTTTTCTACACACAGGTCTTTTTGTCTTCAATCGTCAAGATTGATCCGGCGGATATGAATTTGCTGATCATGGGCATGACCCTGGTATCGGCGCCGCTTTATGTGGTGTTTGCGGCCCTCTCCGATAAGATAGGCCGCAAGCCCGTCATGGTCTTTGGCATTGCGCTCGCCTGCATCGCCTTCTTCCCCGGCTATCAGGCGTTGATGAAATTCGGCAATCCCGATCTTGAGGCCGCCCAACGTGTCAATCCGGTCTATGTGGTGGCCGATCCGGCGCAATGTACCTTCCAGTTTGACCTGTTTAATACGGCGCAGTTTACGACGCCCTGCGATCTGGCCAAAAGCGTGGTGACGGGCGTAGGCACCCCCTATACCAACCGTGCCGATACCGCTCAGGGCGGCAAGGCCAGCATCCATATTGGCGCGCACATCATCGACATGCCGTCCGGTGCCGGCCTTGATAAGGCCGGACTTAAGGCGTTGAAAGCGAAGGCCACTGGTGACGTCAAGGCGGCGCTGATTGCCGCCGGCTATCCGGAAAAGGCGGATCGGTCTAAGTCTAATCTGTGGGCCATGTTCGGTATTCTATGCATTCTGGCGGCGGGAGCGACAGCGCTTTACGGTCCGATGGCCTCGGCGCTGGTGGAGATGTTCCCGACACGCGTGCGCTATACCGCCATGAGCCTGCCCTATAATATCGGCACAGGCTGGTTTGGCGGGCTGCAACCCGTTTTGTCGTTCGCCATGGTGGCGGCGTCGGGCAATATCTATTTCGGCCTGTGGTATCCGGTCATTACCGGCGCCATCGCTGTCATCATATCGCTGGTGTTCCTAAAAGAAACCAAGGGCCGCGATCTGCATACGATTGAGTAGAGACTTATTTCGACTCCCCTTGAATCGCCTTCACGCGCACATGGCTTTCGTCCTTGTGGCCCAGCGCATCAATGACGCTCAGGTCATAAAAGCCTTCGGTGGGGGGCGACCAGCTCCATTCGTTATTGCCATCCAGTGTCAGGGGCTGGCCATCGACATACCATTGCACAGGCCGCACACCACGCGCCGACAGCTTCAAAGGCCGCGTAACCTTGAGCTTGGCGGCGTCATCCCTGACCTCAACATAGACGGTGGCCTTATCCGGCGGGAACAGGATGGAGGCGCGGACATTATCGGCCCCCATCATTTTCAAACCGACCGGCGCGCCACCGGGGCCAATCGGATTGGGCAGTCGGCCGGGGGCCTGAAGCTGATCAAACACGTCAAACAAAAGGGGCGCTGAGGCTTCGCGGCCGGTCTGGTCAGCGCGCGCACCGCCATCAGGCCGGCCTGTCCAGACCATTACGGCATACCCCCCCGCTACACCAGCGGCCAGGGCGTCCCGAAAGCCGTAGGATGTACCCGTTTTAAAGGCCGGACGGTTGGCATGGCGCATTAAAGGGCCGGGTAAACGCCCTGCCGGAGGGGGTGTTTCACGCAGGATGGCGATCACCCGATCGGCGGCCTCCGTGCGCATCAGACGTCGGCCGCCCGTATGCCTATTGGCCCCAGCCGCAGCCAGCGTATAGGCCAGAGGCTTGGCCAGTCCGTGATCGCCAAGGGCCGCGTACAACAGCGCCACATCATCAAGATGAATGCCTTCGCCGCCCAAGGCCAGAGCCAGACCGGCATTTTTCAGGCCGGATTTGGGCCGCACCAGTTTGACACCCACGGCCCCTAACTTGCCCTCAAAGGCATCGGGGCCAATGCGGTTCAATACGGCCACAGCAGGGACATTCAACGAATTGATGAGCGCTTCTTTGGCGGAGACTTCGCCATGAAACACGCGGTCGAAATCTTCGGGTTGATAATCGCCAAAGCGGGTGGGGGCGTCCATCATGCGGGTTTCAGGCGCAATAATGCCGTCTTCGAAGGCAAAGCCATAGATAAAGGGTTTCAGCGCCGATCCGGGGGAGCGCAGGGCGCGCGTCATGTCGATCCAGCCGCCTGGCCGATCCAGCCCGCCGCCACCGACACTGGCCAGAATGCCGCGTGTTTTGATATCGACCACCAATATGGCCACCGAACTGTTGGGCCCTTGTTGTTTAGCCGTGGCGGCCGCCATAGCCTCAAGACGGCTTTGCAAATTGGCGTCAATCGTGGTGACAACCGTGGCTTGCAGGCCCTTGACGCCCCGCGCCAGACGCCCCGCCGTGTGCCAGGCCAGGGTGGGAAAAGCCAAACGCGCATTGGGCACAGGCTCGCTCATGGCCTCTTGCGCCTGTGTGGCGTCAATGATGTTTTGCGTCACCATGCGTTTCAAAATCAGGTCGCGGGCAGCCTTGGCATTATCGGGTTTGCGGTCAGGTCGGCGGGCCTCGGGGGCTTGTGGTAGTGAGATCAAAAGCGCCTGTTCGCCTAAGGTCAGGCTTTCGGGTTCATGGCCGAAATAGCTGAGGCTGGCGGCGCGCACCCCCTCCAGATTGCCGCCATAAGGCGCAAGCGTCAGATAGAGAGACAGAATGTCGCGCTTGGAATAGCGCATTTCAAGCTGGATGGCGCGCAGGGCCTCGATCGCCTTATGACCGTAATCACGCGGATGCGGATCGAGTAAACGCGCTGTCTGCATGGTAATGGTGGAACCGCCAGAGACAATGCCACCAGCATGCAGGTTAGACGCAAAAGCACGGAGTATGGCACCCGCATCGACACCGGGATGCAGGTAAAAACGTTCGTCCTCGACCTTGAGGAGATTGCGCACAAACGAGGAATCTGTGCGGTCCAGATCGGCACGGATTCGCCAACGGCCATTATCAACCGGCAGGGCACGCAGCCACGCGCCATGACGATCCAGTACGACCGGCGACGCGGTTTCGGCGCGACGCATAACCGGTGGGAAGATTAGGTTTGCGCTTGCCACAATAAGCTGAAACCCCAAAAAACCGATCAGGGTTTTGACGAGGGGTGAGATCAATTTGTCTGTACTTGCCGATGGTAATTTCACCATCTCCTCCCCCGTTTCACAGGGGAGGAGAAATACATATGTACGCGTCTCTCTGTCACCGTGGTGAAATCACCGTGCGGCTACCCGCCGTTCGCGCAGAGGTTTCCGGACGGTAGAAGTCCTGCGCCTCAGCACCCGGCAGGTAGAAGTCACCTTGGGTCACCGCCCGCGCAATATAGGCCATACTGAAGCTTTTCGACGATGACACATCCAAGGCGGCGATAAAGCGATCATCGCGCGCCTCAGAGACTTTGAGACTGGTTAGTTCGCCGATAAAGCGGAACGGGCCGTTTTCTGCATCTTCATTGCTCAGGGTGGCTTCAATTTCAAAGCCCGCCGGTAGCGGATCATCGACGACAATCGGGCGAATCTCGCTGCGGTCAGAACGGCCCGAAATCACCACCAATACCTTAGCCCCTTGCGTCAGATGCGAAGGATCAAGGCGGGAGCCATCCAGATTATAATAGGTCTTGGTGAGGTTCAAACCGTGGCTCTCAGCGGGCGGTGCGGTAGCAGATGTGCCGATGACCGTGACCGTGCGCCAGATGGGGCCGGAACCGGTGTTTTTCAAACGCGCCGCCGATAATTGCCCAATGCCAAAGCGCTGGGAATTGAGGCCGCCCGACAGAGGCGTGACGCCTTGCGCCTCGACCTTAACCGGCCCTGCGGCCTTGAGCATATAGGACGCCGCCTTCAGCACATAGGCGCTTTCGATCGTGTTCATTTGCGCGGGCGACTTCATGGCGTTTTCTAAGCGCGGAATGAGTGAGCGCGCAATCTCATCCTCTCCGGACTCATAGGCCAGAGCGATAACGCCGGCCAGATCCCGCAGGGGCGTCTGATACCAGTCGTTCGGATCGCTGTAACCCAGCTTGGCGATAGCTTCGCGGAAGCCGTGGCGGGCACGCGCCTGATCGCCCATCATGGCCAGACCCGCGGCCACCTGCGCCCGCGCCAGGGGCGAGGATTCGTCCTTGAACTGGACGTCGTGATACCAGCGCAGACGCGCCAGATCGCCGGACTTGCCTTTGGCCAGAACATAGAGCGCATAGGCCGAAGCACGCGACCGCATCTGCTGCGTGATTTTTTCACCCGATGTACCAAACCACATCCAGCCATAGGGGACGCTCAGGCGGTAATTGACATAGCCATTGCCGTCAGGGCGCGACATCTGGCGCATGGCATTGAGTGCCTTGTCGATGGCGTCCTGCGGCACATAGGCCCCGCGGGCGCGGGCTTCCAGCAAGAAGTCGGTGGCATAGGCCCCGATAAAGCCGTCGGCATCGCCATCGCCGGGACGCCATAGCCCAAAGGCTCCGTCTTCGGATTGCCGGTCGAGGATTTTGGCAACGGCGGTTTTCAGGGCGTAATCGGCGGGTTTTGCCCCGTCCTTACCCACCATGGATTCGGATACATAAAGCCACGGCATGGCGGCCGAAGTCACCTGTTCTGTGCAGCCATAGGGATATTTGGCCAGATTGGCCGCTAAGGGTGCCGGATCAATATTGCGGAAAGGCGAATAGGAGACTTCTACCGTGGCGGAACCGGCCTGCAGGCCCGCCAGTAAATTGGCATCGGGCGTCCAGACCTCACTTACATTCTGCGAGGTGGTCGTGACCTGCGTTTGCGGGCCCCAGCCATTGCGGGTCTGGATGTCGAAACTGTCCTTGAAGCTATAGCCCTGACCCGTCAGATTGATATTGACCGTTGATATACCTGTTGTAGCGGGGGCATTGAGGGGTATGGTTTCAATGGCGCGATCGCCTTTGTTGAGGTTGAAGGCTTTTTCAAATCTGACGACCAGACCTTTCAGCCCATTAACAATGGCCGTGTAAAGGCCGGGTTTGCCGTCGGTATTATCAAGCTGAAGCGTGGCCATGGCCGTGTCGCCCGGCGCCAGAAAACGCGGCAGGGCCAGATCGGCTACCACCGGTTCGCGGATGATCATGCGGCCATCAGCCTGACCTACGGCTTCGTCGGTCCAGGCCACGGCCATGACGCGCAATTCGCCGTTGAATTTCTCTATCGGCAGGCGGACATAGGCCTTGCCGTCCAAGGTGGTCTGCACCACGCCCGACCACAGGGCAATGGTGCGGATAGGCGTTGTCGTCAGGCCTTCGCCGCCCAACTGGTCGCCGCCAAAGGTCGGGGCGGCTGCCCCCAGATTGGGATCCAGCAAGCGGCCGTAGTCATCATTATAATCAACGCCTAAGGCCCGTTTGCCGAAATACCAGCCCACCGGATCGGGGCTTTTGAACTTGGTGAGATTGAGGATGCCGACATCGACGGCAGCAATACTGACGCGGGCACGATCCCCCAGTTTCAGGCCGTGAATTTGCACCGGCACATCAATGAAATTATGGCCATTGGCATCGGTTTGCGGGCGCTGCGGCTTGTCACTGGCCAGGATTTCAACACCCAGCTTGCGTGATTTGGGATCGAGCGGCACATACAAGAGCCCTATGGCGCGGCGCGGTTTTGAGGCCGTGACCGGATCGCGCGGTTGGATGAGGCTGACCATAATATAGGCCCCGCCACCCCATGAGGCATCGGATTTCAGGCGCACAGTCGTGCCTTTTTCGCCGACACTGACGGTCTTTAGTTCAATCAAACGGTCATTGGCCACGGCAATTTGCGCTTCGCCCTTGTAGGGGCCTTTCAGGGTGACCTCGATTGTATCGCCCTGATTATAGGTCTGGCTACCAGCCGTCAGGCGCACGAAATCAGGCGCATCCGTGCCTTTTTGCGTAGAGCCCCAGCCCGCAGAGAAGCGCGTGACCGTCTTTACGGTTTGGTTTGGGGCTTGTCCGGGGGCTTCGACCTCAAGGCGGTAATCGCCCCAATCGAGATTGCGCTCGAAACTGGCACCGGTATTGGCGTTCAGGTCATAGACCTTGCTGGAGACAACGACATCGCGGTGGGTCGAGCGCCACTGCCATTTGCCGTCGGCGACATACCAGTCATAATCCCAGATCTCGGAAATCAGCTTGACCGTGACGCCTTTCGCGGCGGTTTTCTGGCCCTGTGGCGTCAGGCCGATAATATTAAACGCCATGCGTGGCGCAGACTTACCGGTCGTGTCTTTTTGTTCGACCTTGACGCCCAGATAAAGCGGCGCGGTCTTGATGCGCAGGGTCTGACTTTCGCGCACAGGACGCCCGCCCGGTTCAAACACGGACGCGGTCAGCAAGACACTTAAGGGCTGGGTGGTGTCGCCCGCCAATGAGGCGGCAAATGGCAAAAGCGCATTGCCCTGCGCATCGGTTGTGACCTCAGCCAGATCGACCTGTTTTTCTTCGTAGGGTGTGGTTTCATCGCTGAAACTATAGTCCTTATAGGCGGGGAAGGGATTGCCATCAGCACGGATTCGCGCTTCGGCTGTGACCTGAAGACCTGAGCCGATCGCGCCGTAAAGATAGCGCGCATTGACGGTGACCGGGCGTGTTTCATCGGCGGACAAAAGCGGTCTTTGCGCGTCGGCCTTGATATCAACTCCCAGACGTTGCGGGGCAAAATCCTCAACGGCAAAGGCAGCCGACCCCGCCGCCTCATCCATGCCGGTCAGCATGATCTTCGCTGACCACTGGCCGCGCGGCGCCGATTTCGGCAGGCGTATATCGGCGGCCGCAAAGCCCAGAGGCGTCTTATCGAAGGCAAGGCGGAAGGCTTCGACGCCACTGGGGCGGCTGATGACCAGATAGCCCTTACGGTCTTTGATGGCCTTGCCTTCGGGGTCACGCACCATAGCGACCAGATGCACGCTTTCGCCGGGACGATAAATGCCGCGATCCGTGTACATATAGCTGTCGACGCCCGCGCTATTGGCGCGGCCACCGGTCAGATCATTATTGCGCCCTCCCACCCCTTGCGAGGTCAAATCCATAGGCGAACGTTCGAGGTCTGTGGCGCTGAAATCATCATCGGGGCCATAGGCCATGACCATTTTGGGCGTCAGGGCGTCCGTGCCCTTCAGCAAGGCCCCGGCAAAGCTGGCGTGACCATCAATGCTGGTGCGCACTTCGCCGAGCGCATCGCCATTAAGGGCCACCAGATTGACCTTGACGCCAACCAGTGGTTTGGCGGTTTTTAATGACCGCACAACGACATCCAGCCCGTTCGGGCTGCGATAGGTGGTCATGGCCATGTCGGTAAATAAAACCCAACGCCGGGCTTGTGCGGGCTGGTCATTATCATTCTTGTCGCGTCCGCCTGAGGCGTCACGCACCTTGATGACATAGGCGCCGGCCTGAGCGCTTTTTAAGACAGCGCCTAGCGGAAAGACGGTGGTGGTTTTTTGTCCGGCCTGACCTTTGACCGCGACCTTGCCTGTCCATATTTTAACGCCCAGATCATCGGCGGAATCCTCACCATAAGCATAATCATAGTCCCCTTCTGCGACCGGATCGGGGGCAGAGATAGATTTGCGCACCAGATTGCGGTCAGAGACACGCCAGACTTCAAAGCTCAGGGCTGAGACATTGACGGTTTCCACCGCGACCCCATCGGAATCTTCGCGCGGCAGGATGACGCCGTTTCCGGCAAAACCGACATAGGGCGGCTTTTCCCCAAAGGCAAAATCGAGATCGGTATTGGCTTTTAAGGCATCCTGACCCTTGCCGGGCAGGCCTTTAAGCAGGGTGATGCGGCGATCGGTAAAGCCCAGGCCGCCAACACAAAGCGTGGCGTCTTTGACGGAAATGGCGGGCGCGGATGGCAAGGCGGGCGAGACGACTACATAGTCGCTATAGGGTTTGGCCGGATCAAGGGGTCTGGAAAATTCGATACAGGCCTTGGGCGAGGCGTCGCTGGTGTCCAGATTTTGATGCCAGACCGCAAAGCCTGCGGGACGGGCATCTCCGGCTCTGGGGGCATTTTTGGCGCGCACCTTACCAAACAGGCCGGTTGCTGGCTCGGTTGTAAGTGCGGCGCCCGCAGATGTTTCGGGCCTGTTGTTCATGGCGTGGCTGGTTAAAAAACCTATGCCGAAACCGGCAATTAAAACCGCTGCTGCGCCGGCAATAAGGGTTCGGTTGTGCCAATCCATCATCTGCGTGTTTCCGCCTTCTGCTTGTGGTCGCGAGGGGGTAGCCCTGTCGGGGGAATCAAGAGCATAATGGCGGAAAGATCAATCTTTGTTTTGTAAAAGAAAAAAATAAGGCTACTGAGTCCTGAGGAAAGCGCCGTATGGGGCCTGAATATGTCGGGTTTCCCTTCTTGATGATCGCCGGTCAAACGTCCGGCAGCCTGTGTCGGAGACCTGTGTGTTGAGTAATTTTGCCCGTGTCATGGTACTGATCGTTGACGATAACCACTACATGCGCGTGATTGTTTCGACCATGTTGCGCTCTATGGGTATTACGCTGATCCGTGAAGCCTCTGACGGGGTTGAGGCCCTTGAAATTGTCCGTGACTGGCGGCCGGATGTGATTATTCTGGACCTGATGATGGAGCATCTGGACGGTATTGAGTTCACCAAGCTTATCCGGCGTGGCACTGACAGTGCCCATCCCTATGTGCCGATTATCATGATGACCGGCCACACTGACCGTAAGCGCGTGCTTGATGCCCGTGATGCCGGAATCAACGAGTTTGTCGCCAAGCCTTTGACGGCGCGCGCCCTGATTGACCGGATGCGCAGTGTCATCAATAATGACCGGAGTTGGGTGAAATCCGCCAACTATGTCGGGCCTGATCGGCGTCGTAAAATCATACCTGACTATAAGGGCCCGCTTCGCCGTGCCACGGATAAGCTTGAAGATGAAGGCTAGAAGCCTTATTCATCCGCAATAATAATGCTGGGGTTTTCCGGTAAAGGAAAATCGAACAATCCGATATCTAAGGGCTTCTGGGGACGGGCGGCCATGAGCGGGCCTTGTGACAGAGCGGAAATTTCAGCAGGTGTCAAATCTTTGCCGGTTGCTTTTTTACGCAGGTGGCGCGCCTGACCGACCGGTGGCAGGCCTGCGGCCTTCGCTTGAGCCTTTGTCAGAATTTTCCAGTAACTGATCGACAATTGCCAGACTGTTTCCGCAGGCGTTTTGGGCTTTGGCCAGCGTGTGCCATGGGCAAATTCAGGCTTTAGGTGTTTTGTTTTCCGCTTGGCTTCCTCTTTGGGGCGGCAGACCAGCTTGCATACCCGATCACTATCCGCAGGTACAAAGGCCCGGTCTGGCCGGTCATCCTCTATCAGGCCCGCATAGGCGCTCAGGGCGGCCTCTCGCGTATCAAACAAGGGCCCGACCGACTGTGTGACAAGGGCCGTGCGCGATCCGGCGGCCTGCTCGGCTTCTTTTTCACGCACCGCCCGACGCGCCGCCCCGCTTCTGAGCAAACTCAGGGCTTCGTGCGCATCAATGGCAATGGGATAGGCGGGAAGGGGCATTTATGTTCACGATTTGATCTTATAGCTTATCTAAGCCAGAATAGGACAGGGAAGCAAATTTTTCGTGCATTTTTTTGACGATTGACCGGTATTTATTATTTTGGTATTTAGCGAAATAACGAAAGACAATCATGCCCGAATTTTACAAGACTGAAGTATACAAGGCTCTGGCCGATCCGACGCGCCGGCATATTCTGGAATTGCTCAGGGTATCCGAGATGAGCGCGGGTGAACTGGCGCGTCATGTTCAGATTTCAAAGCCGACCCTGTCGGGACATTTTGCTGTCCTGAAAGCGACGGGGCTGGTGGATGTGACACGCTCAGGTACCACCCTCATCTATCGCCTGAACATATCGGTGCTGGAAGATGCGGTTCTTGGCTTGATGACGGCTTTCAAAATTGGTCAGCCGGATGTGCCGGTCATAAGGGGGCGTGCCCATGCTGAGAAATGAAAAAATACTGTGCCTGGTGCTGTTTGCCGCGATGATCGGGCTGAGTATCTGGGGGCATTTTACCCTGCCGGATGCGCCAATGGCTGTGCATTTTGGTCTGGATGGTGAGCCAAACGGCTATCAACCGCGCGACATGGCCTTGTTTGTCCTGCCGCTTTTGACTCTAGTCATTCTGGTTTTGTGTTTGTGGGCCCTTCCGGCCTTGCTGCAAAAGCACAGGTCAATTGAGCGGTCGCAACTTGCCTACGGAGCGGTTATGTTGTCAGTAACGTCAATGTTGACCATTGTCCATGCTGTCATTATTTTGAGAGCGGCCGGCGCGGATATGGATGTGACGAAAATCACAACCGTCGCCACGGGTCTGATCTTTGTGATTATGGGCAATTATTTGCCGAAGACACGCATCAATGGTTTGTTGGGCGTACGTACAGTTTGGACTCTGGCGGATGAGCGCGTGTGGGACAGGACGCATCGGTTTGCCGGGCCGGTCTTTATGCTGGCCGGAGGCCTTGTGGTATTGGCCGCCCTTGCCCTGCCCGTGCGTATGGCGATGATCGTGTTGCTGAGCGCGATCGCCGTGGCCGCCTTGCTGAGCTATGGCTATTCTTATCTGGTGGCCAGACGCTTGAGATAGTCAGTTAAGGTGGCCGGGTTTTGCCGCCTTTTTTACACCGGAATCAACTTACTCTATAGTGGTTTTCCAAGTGATTCGTATTCAGCTCTTTGGCGGAAGCCCCCATGGCCTTAGCTACCCTTGCCTATAGCGTTGCCGCCGGTGGCATGGCACTGGCCCTGTCGACGACATGGCTGGCCCTGCGTGGCCGTACGCGTTTTTCGAAGGCGCGCGCCGCCCTGACGGCTGAGCTGTCCACAAAGTCCGGCATGTTGCGGGAGCTCGACTCTGCCACCACCGCCTTTGACGAAGCCTTTCTCGCGGTCGAAGGCGACACTGTGCGGCTGGTCTGGGGTGAGGATACGCTGCGTCAATGTGGCGAAGCCTTGGGCCTGAAGCTGGATGAAGACAGCGATGTGGCGCCTCTGGTCATGCGCGCCCTTGGCGACACCTCTGCCGAGGCCGGTAAGGGTCTGAAGGCGCTGATTACCGAAGGGCAGGGGTGCCGGTTCGAGGTTTTTGCCGAAGCGCCGCCGAAAAGCCTGATTGAAACAGCCGGATCCTCTTACGGGCTGACCCTGATTGTGGAGGGCAAGTCATCGGGGGCAACAGCCTGGGTGCGTCTGGCCATTGCCGGCGCGCGGGCTTCCTTGTCGTCCGGCCCCTTTGCGCAGATGGCGGAGCATTTACCGGCGCCGTGCTGGATTTGTGCGCGCGATGGCCGCACCATGTGGG
>JBAWDM010000222.1:0-6098 GCA_049590735.1 Asticcacaulis sp.
GGTCAGCACGCCACCGGAGCGCGGCGTGTGCGCGGGTAGCGGCGTGGCGGGGATATGGTTAAAGCCGAAAATGCGGGCGACTTCTTCGACCAGATCGGCCTTGCCCATGACATCGCGGCGCCATGACGGCACGGAAACGGTCCACGGGGTCGTGGCTGAATCGACACCAAACCCCAGCGCCGTCAGAATGTCTTTGATCTGGTCGGAGGCCACATCAAGGCCGGTCAGCTGCCCGACATAGGCCGGATCAAAGTTGACATCGGGGCGGTTGGGCAGGGGGGCACCGGCTTCGGTCACGTCTGACGCTTCGCCACCGCATAGATCGAGGATCAATTGCGTAGCCAGCTCTAAGCCTGAACGGGTGGATTGCGGGTCAACGCCACGTGCGAAGCGATATTGAGCGTCGGAATTGATGGTGGTGGTGCGGCCCGTCTGGGCGATGCGGATGGGGTCGAACCAGGCGGATTCTAAGAAGACCTCGGTGGTGGAGTCGGACACGCCGGTCGATTCACCACCCATCACGCCACCAAGGCCTATGGGGCGCTGGCCGTCGGCATCGGCGATGACGCACATATCGGCGCTAATGTCATAGGTCTTGCCATCCAGCGCGATCAGTTGCTCGTCATGCTGGCCATTATGATGGCCCAAACGGGCTTCCAGCGTGGTGCCGACCAATTTGGTCACATCATAGACATGCAAGGGACGGGCGCGGTCAAACGACAGATAGTTGGTGATATCAACAAGCGTGCTGATCGGTTTCAGGCCAATCGAGGTTAGCTTGGTTTGCAGCCATTCGGGTGAGGGGCCATTTTTCACACCACGTATGACGCGACCTGTGAAATGCACACAGGCATCGCCATCGACCCTGACGGTGATCGGTGAGGGGAATGTGCCTTTAATGGCGGGAGCAGCGGTTTCGGTGAATGTGCCAAGACCCGTGGCGGCCAGATCACGGGCAATGCCCTGCACGCCTAACCAGTCGGGGCGGTTGGGGGTGACTTCGAAATCAATGACGGGTTCAGCGCCAAAGACTTCGGCGGCCGGTGTGCCGACCTTTAAGTCGTCGGACAGGTCTAAAATGCCATCGGACTCATCCGACAAAAGCAATTCCGCCGCCGAACACATCATGCCGTTGGAGACGACACCGCGCACCGGCTTTTCGATCAGGGTGACGCCAAGGCCCGGCACATAGGCACCGATGGGGGCATAGATGGTGGTCATACCGGCGCGCGCATTGGGGGCGCCGCAGACGATTTCCTTGGGGCCATCGACGGTGTCGACCTGCAAGACCTGAAGGCGGTCAGCATTGGGGTGCTGGGCGGCAGAGATGACCTTGGCCACGCTAAAGGGCTTAAGTGCCTTAGTTGGATCATGGATGTCCTCGACCTCAAGACCGGCCATGGTCATGGCGGTGGCCACCTGATCAATCGTGGCGTCGGTTTTAAGGTGATCTTTGAGCCAGCTTAGGGAGAATTTCATGTGCGTGAACTTTGGGTTCGAGAAGTTATAAAAAGATAAGTGCCCCCTCCGGCGGGACTTCGCCCGCCACTTCCCCCGTTTCACAGGGGAGGATGAAGGGTTTTACGAGAGGCCACTGGCCGAATTGGGTGCGCTAAAACCACTAAAGCCATAGTGGCCAAGCCAGCGCGTATCGGCGGCGAACATGTCGCGCAAATCCGGCACGCCATATTTCAGCATGGCCAGACGATCAACGCCCATGCCCCACGCAAAGCCTTGGTATTCATCGGGATCAATGCCGCAGCTTTTGAGGACATTGGGATGCACCATGCCGCATCCTAAGACCTCTAACCATGAATCCCCCGTACCGACCTTAAGCTCGCCCTTCTCCCATGAACAACGCACATCCAGTTCAGCGGAGGGCTCAGTGAAGGGGAAGTGGTGGGGGCGGAATTGTGTGATGACATCGCTGGTTTCGAAAAAGCGCGAAAAGAAGGTGTCCAGCACCCATTTTAAATGACCCATATGCGCCGTCTTGTCGATCACCAGACCTTCGATCTGGTGGAACATCGGCGTGTGGGTCTGATCGGAATCGCAACGGAAAACACGACCGGGGGCGATCAGACGAAACGGTGGCTGGCCACTGACCATAGACCGGATCTGCACTGGCGAGGTGTGGGTGCGCAAAAGCTTACGCACGCCGTTTTCGTCCGGGTTAAAGAAAAACGTGTCATGCATTTCGCGCGCCGGATGCTTTTCAGGAAAGTTGAGCGCGGTGAAATTGTGGAAATCGTCTTCGATATCGGGGCCTTCGGCGACCTCAAAACCCATATCGGCAAAGATGGCGATCATTTCGTCCATGACCTGAAGCGTCGGGTGGACGCCGCCCTTGGCACGCGGGGCGCAGGGTAGGGAGAGGTCGATATGTTCTTTGGCAAGACGTTCCGCCAAATGCGCCTCTTCGAGGACGGCCTTACGGGCATCAAGCGCCGACTGGATGACATCGCGCACCGCATTGATGGCAGCACCCGTAGTCTTGCGGTCTTCGGGCGGGAGAGCGCCTAGGGTTTTCAGCAGTCCGGAAATGCGTCCGGTCTTACCGAGCGCCGAGACGCGCACGGCATCCAGCGTGGTTAGATCAGAGGCGCCGGCAATTTCAGCGGCAATTTCGTTCTGCAGGTCAGTATAGGCGGTCATAGGCGTATCTTTGCGACTTTGAAGGATGCGTGTGTTTAAGCGAAACCGGCGGTGGTGTGAAGGCAGAAAAGCAAGTGTAGGGGCCGGTTTTGCCCCCTCCGTCAGCGACACCGGCCCGTTGGGCCTCGCGCTGCCACCTCCCCCGCTGCGCAAGGGAGGAGAGAAAGGCGCCGACCTTTCCGCAAAGGCATTGCGGCGAAGGAGAGATACGTCTTGCTTTTGAGCACAAAAAAAACCCGCGACCAGTAAAGGTGCGGGGCTTTTTCAGAGACTTTAAAAGCCTTAGGCAGCCAGAGCCGCACGCACCTTGTCGGCAACGGCTTTAAAACCGTCGGCATCGTGCATGGCAATGTCGGACAGAACCTTACGGTCCATGCTGATGCCAGCCAGATTCAGGCCGTGGATGAATTGCGAATAGGTATAGCCTTCGATACGCGCAGCCGCATTGATACGCTGGATCCACAAAGCGCGGAAGTTGCGCTTATTGACCTTGCGATCGCGGTACGCATATTGGCCGGCCTTATCGACGGCAGCCTTGGCGGTACGGATGGTGTTCTTGCGGCGGCCGTAGAAGCCCTTGGCAAGTTTCAGAACTTTTTTGTGACGGGCGTGGGATACAACGCCTCTTTTAACGCGAGCCATATGTGTCTGCTCCTATCAAGCGTAAGGCATGTAAGATTTGATCTTGATAATATCCGGCGCTGACATCACTTGGGTGCCGCGGTTTTGACGGATATATTTCGCATTGTGCGAGATCAAACGGTGACGCTTACCGGCAACGCCGGCCTTTACCTTGCCTGAGGCAGTGATGCGGAAACGCTTTTTAGCGCCCGACTTGGTCTTTAGCTTGGGCATTTCATGTACGACCGGATTAGGGCCGCCCTCTATAAGGATTAAGACCCGCCAAGGCATGCCTTTGGCCCGTCGGGTCGGAAGCTCTCAAGCAGCGAAGCGGTAGAGCTGCGCGCAAGAACGGTGGCTGTTACAGGAAAAGGGTAGGCAGTGCAAGAGGAGTCTACGCGCGCATCGCCTTATTTCTTTTGCGCCGCTATAACCTTTTGCATGGCTTCGGCGCAGGGCTTGGTGACCTGAAATCGGGGATTTTTCATCTGAGCCTGATTAAAGGTGATGAAGCCATTACCGTTTTGCGGCATCCAGCCATAAAAGGATGAGATGCGTTCGACTAAGGCCTCAGGCGTGGGCTGGCTGATGTCGGCCCCTGCGTCATAGGGGCGAAACACCGCGCCATTGTCTTTGTTGACCCACAACAGATCCCAGAAATCCGTCTGATAGGTATGCAGCAGTAACCGGTTAAAGCCGTTGTTCGTCCACACCACATCCCCCGTCCAGACCGTATAGGTCATGGCATCGCTGGTGCTGAAAAATTCCCAGTCCGAGGTCATCCTATAGCGCTTTTTCAGGCGATCCATCCGCAGGCGGTGCTTCTTGTCCTGATTGGGCGATTGCAGCGCCACCAGATAGCAGGGCGCATTTTCCCCTAAGGTCGCCGTGGCCACGGCATTATAGCGTTCCAGCAAGTCGCGCACTTCATCGTGGCTTGCGGCCTGTTTTCGCCCCCCCGACAGCAGGTGGAACCGCGTCATGTTCCAGTTGCCTTCATAGTGCAGCATATGGCCTAAGGGATGGGTATTGGGATGAAAGCGTGACCATTCGACTTGAAAACTAGGCATGTTTTTGTTTCTTCTGCGCTTTTCCGGCTTGTAGGGCCAGGAATCCGGCGGGGATAGACAGGGCGGCTCCCATCCATAACGGCGCGTCCTGCCCTAAGATACTGTAGAGAAAGCCCGCCAATATGGGCCCTAAAATACGGGCAACGGCACCGGTGGACATATTCAGGCCCAGCATGGCCCCTTGTTTATCCGGTGAGGTGGTCATGGAAATAATGGCGCAGATGGACGAAAAAATGACCGCCTGACCTAAGGTGCCGACCATGACCAGAGGTATAATCAGCCAGTGGGAATGGTTGACGCCTTGCGCGACAAAGCTTAGGCCGAACACGAACAGGCCGCCGGCCAGAACCTTGATTTCACCATAGCGGCGCACCAGAGGCCGCATCAGCACCATCTGCATGGCGGCAGCGGCGATGCCGATATACAGAAAAATATTGCCGACCTGCTGCGGGCCCCAGCCATAGCGATGCTTTGACCACAGACCAAAGGTGGCCTCAAGACCGGCAAAGGCGGCCATATAACAAAGCGTGGCCAGAATGACGCGTAAGGTCACGGGGTTGCGAATGCCTTCTTGCGCGGTTTTAAGCAGGTTTTGCTGCGGCTGGGCGCTGGTCTGGCGGTGGCGCGATTCCTTAACATACAGAAACACACCCAGACAGGCGATGGCTGACAAAAGGGCGGCGCCCAAGAGCGGCAGGCGGAAGGTATTGCCTGTGCCGCCTTCGTGGCTGAGGATGCCGCCGATAAAGGGCCCGACGACGAAGCCCAGACTGAAGGCCGCGCCAATCAGGCTCATGCGGGCGGCGCGCTGCTCAGGTTTTGAGACATCGGACACATAGCCCTGAATGGTCGATATATTGCCGGAGCTCAGGCCGCTGAAAAAACGGATGAGGATGGCAAACCAGATGTTCGGTGAAAAGGCGAGCAGAATATAAAACAGCACGCTGAGGGCCGTGGTGCCGATCAGAATGGGCTTTCGGCCGATCCGGTCGGATAGTCTGCCGCAATAGGGCTCTGCGAAAAACTGGCCCAGACTATAGGCGGAAAACATCAGGGTCACCTGCCAGGGATCGGCGCTTAAGTCTTCGGCAAAGAAGGGGATAAGCGGCACGACAATGCCAAAGCCGACCAGATTGACAAAAACCACGGCGAACATGGCCGCTAAGGCGCCATTATCCTTGATAAAGGTTTGAATCTTGCCGGTCAGGCGGGCGCGGACGGGCGGATGGGTGTCATCAGGGGACGCAGAACTTTTATCGGGTTTTGACATGGGGGGTGTTTATAGATGATTTGCCTGCGAATGCGAACGTTTCTTTATCGCAAGTGCGTGATCAGGGTGGACGAAATGCCCGCTTGACTCTTTTAAAATGTTCCCGTTATGTTCTTTTATGATGCAAAATGCGGACATGAAAGAGCTGGATGGGCGGTGGACGGATGGCGGCGAACTGCGCTGGCTGTATCTGGATATGAATTCCTATTTCGCCAGTTGCGAACAGCAGGATGACCGCCGGATTCGCAAGCGGCCGGTGATCGTCGTGCCGGTAATGTCGGATTATACCAGCGCCATTGCCGCCAGCGCTGAGGCCAAGGCTTTGGGGGTGAAAACCGGCACCTCGGTCAAAGAGGCGCGCGAAAAAATCCCCGGTCTGATTGTGCGTGAGGCCAGACCGGATCGCTATGTTGAGCTGCATCATCAGATATTAGAGCAGGTGGATCACGTCATTCCGGTTGAAAAAGTCTGTTCAATTGATG
>JBAWDM010000223.1:0-6418 GCA_049590735.1 Asticcacaulis sp.
GGCCTGTGCCTTCAGGGTTTGGCCAAAGCGGCCGGACAGGTCGATACTGCCGTCCTTCATCACCACCTGAACCGGCGCCAAGACCCAATCATCCGCCTGCCTTTTGATGACGGCGGCATGGTTGAGCCGGAAGGGCAGGCCATTGGCGGCCCCCTGTGCGTTAAAGGTGTAGAGGTTGGGTGCGATCCGGCCATTCAGCGCCAGGTTGAACGGGATGTCCTTTGTGCCGGTGGCAACCGCCTGAACCGTGCCGTTTTCGCCTTTTAAGGTCACCTTGGCACGGCCCGTGGCCAGCACGAAATCCTGATAGTGCAGATCGGCCATCTCTATGTCTGCGGCGACCTGCATCTGGTCATGCAGGACGACATCGGCGGAAATAATTGTGCGGCCCACTTGGATTTTCATCTCGCCGGGGACGTTGATATCGGCACCTGTGGCGCGGATAGTGGCCGCCTGATCGCCATTCTGCGCCGACAGGACGGCTGTGCCATCAAGACCCGACCCATTGATAGCCAGTGTGCCGGTGAACGGGCCGCTATCGGCTTGGGTTAACAGGCCCCCGGCATTGATACCGGCAAAGGTCGCCTTACGGATATCAATGCGTAAGGGGCCATCTCCGTTGAGAATTTGGGTGTCGGCTGCGAAGGGCCCATAGGCGCTGCCCCCTTCGGCGGTGATCGCATAGCCTTCCGGCGTGCCGCTCAGATGGGCCGTGACATCCACCATCTGAACCCCCAGACCGGGGCTGGCGGCATGTATCACAGCCGTGGGTTCTTTGAGCGTGCCGGAGGCCACCATATCCAACGGGCCATATTGGGTGGAACTGGCCTTGGCGTTAAGGGCGATTGCGCCTTTTTTGCTGAGGCGTCCATTGGCGCTTAGCAGGGTAAATTCCGGCGCCTGACCGCTCAGGCTGCGCAGGATAACCGTGCCGTTTTCATCATAGGCGTAGCTGGCGGTCAGTTTGGCATTGCCACCCAGAAACTTACGCAAACCCTCATTATCGAGCTGGGTTGTCTGGGCATTGGCCGTGCCGGTGGCGCTGAATCGGCCCTTGTTCAGCGTGAGTTTTGCCTGAGCGGCGGCGTTCAGCTTGCCTATGCCCTCGACCACATAGTTGCGCAAATTGGCCTTTATCGTGGCACCGTACAGGTTTTTTGCGGTATCGCCACTCAGGCTGGCTGTGGCCTTCAGGCGGTCGGAATTTATGCGCAGATTATCCGAACGGATCAGGCCTTTGCTGAGGTCGATATCGCCCTGAAGGCTGAGGTGCGTCAAAAGCGGATCGACCTGCGGGCTGATACCGGTCAGCGAGGTTAGCTGAGCACGAAGCGGCACAGTCACGCCCGTATCGGTAACCCGGCTTTTGCCCTTAGCCGAAAAGCCGGTCAGCTTAAGACCGCCCAGATCAAAGCGTTTGGCCGTCAGATCATAGTCTATGCGCGGGGTTTTAAAATCGCCATCCACCAGCAGGTCGGCGCGCAGATCAGACGCGGTAAAATCTGCGCCCAAGGCATCGGGTTTAAGCAGTCGCGCATGCAGTTCCAGCTTTTTGAAGCGGTTGGAGGCCAGATTGACAAGGCCTTTGGCGGTCAGGTTGAGCGCATCCGAACTTAGGGTCAGGTCGGAATCGAGCGTACGGTTTTTCAAGGTGGTCGTCAGATCGACATGAAGGGCCGGGCGCAACAGGGCGGCGGTTTCGCCTGATAAGACCTGATCGGGATGGGTGGGGCCTGTAATGTGGAACACGCCGTCCCGCGCGACCACTGCCAGATCCATCAGATTGTCTTCGCCGAAATTGGCCAGAGCGCGGCCCGTCCATTGCTGCCATGTACCCTTGCCGCTCAGACCGGCGGTGAAGGCCTTGTCAAAGTGCAAAAGGCCGGCCGCCAGACCGTCTGCCGGCGCCTGAAGATCGGCGGCGATATCCAGTTGATTGCGATCGGGGGCGGCGTCAATTTTCAGGACAAGTCGGTCGTTTTTTTCGCTTAAGGTGAGGGCGTCGATGCGGATGCGCTGACGCAACAAATGCGCCTGACCTTTCAGGGTGAGCCTGTGGGCCTCACCCATGACGGGCGCATCCAACTGGATGGTTTCGACATTAAGGTGGTTAATATCAATATTGATATCAGGTAAGAGCGGGCCATCATTTTTGGGATTATCGCTTGGATTAAGCACAGGCTTGCGCATAATCTGAATGAGCGGACTTGAGACATCCCGAATATCGACATGCTTGTTGATAAAGGCAAAGGGCCGCCAGTCGAGGTGCAGGACAGGGCTTTGGATAAAGACGCCCTTCGTGTCCTTAACCCGTACATCATGCAGGGTCATTTCGCCGTAAAGCGATCCGTCAATATCGCCGATTTCAATCTGCAGGCCCGAATTGAGCTTGATGCCCGTGGCCATTTCAACCAGAAAACGACGACCGGGCGGGGTATTGATGCCGACCAGAGCGACGCCGATCAGGACGGCAAAACCGACAAGAACAAGGGCGATATTACGCCCGACCTTAAGCCAGTTGATCTCGCGCCAGTTCAGGCGCAGGCCTGACCCAGCCGCGGGCCGCCTTTGATGTTTCAGATCGAGGGAATCGGACGTGTCGGGATCGGGTTTTTCGGGTGTGTCGCTCATCAGAAGGCCTGCCCTATACCTACATACAGGGCCACAATTGGTTCGTCTTTCTTGCGGCTGAGGGGGGTAGCGATATCAATGCGAATAGGGCCGAAATTGGTGTAAAGCCGCGCACCTATGCCCACACCTACGCGTAAATCTGAAAAAGACGGCGTGGTCGTCTCATAGGCCTGACCGATATCAATAAAGGGCACAATGCCCAGATCGCCAAAGCGGTAGCGGTATTCCACAGACGCCTCAAACAGGCTTAAGCCCCCGGTCGGATTATTGTCGGCATCTTTTGGCCCCAGTTGCTGATAGGCGTAGCCGCGCACCGATCCGCCGCCACCGGCATAGAGCCTGCGTGAGGGGGCAATCTCACTCAGGTCGCCGCCGATCAGGGTGCCCAGCCGCGCCCGTGTCGCAATGACAGACTTGGCATTGATCGGGAAATAATAGCTGGCGTCCAGCACATTGCGCAGGCTTGAGCCGCCGCCGGACAGAGAAATCTGGGGCGTAATTTCGGCGGACAAACGATATCCCTTTGCCGGATTGAGCAGGCTGTCGGAACGGTCATAACCGATCCTGGTGGGCAGGTTGGCGACATAGTAGTCGTCGGCATTGGAAAAGCCGCTTTCAAGCTTGCCGCTTGATTCGCGCGAGGCCTGAATTTCAAATCCGTATGACCATGTCCAGACTTTTTGCCATAAAGGGGTTGATACTCTGGAGACAGAGCCGTTGAAGCCGGCCGAATAAGCTTCGTAACTGTCATAAACATTGTGGCTGGCGCCGATGCCAAGCTGGAAAGTGCGGTCACGCTTTTTGGTATTGCTGCGACGGAAGGTCGTGGTCAGGCCCTGCGCCTGCGTCCCCAGAGCGGCCGTAACAATAAGCGCACCTTCGGGCGGAAACATGTTGCGGTTTTGCCAGCTGGCTGTGGTCGCAAACCCTTCGCCAGTGGAATAACCGGCCTGAGCGGCTAAGGTATGATAGGGGCCTTTTTGCTGGTGGATCAAAAGGTCAACATATTCCGTATCGTCGTCGGCAAACTGACCCGTGGCCACCGGCTCGACCGCCACGGAACGAAACAGGCCGGTGGCGACCAGAGCATCGCGCAAATCATCGACCTGGCGGTTATCGTAGAGATCACCACGTTCAAAGCGCGTCAGCGCGGCGACATGGTCGGCTGCAAACGCTTCGCGTCCATCGGAAGTAAAGCTGCCAAAGCGTGAGCGATGCCCGGTCTCCACATTAAGGGTATAGTCACCGGTCAGATCGGCACCGTCCAGCAGGATGTCGCGCTTACCCACCTTGGCGAAAGGATAGCCGGTTTGTTGCATAACCACGCTGACATTGGCTTCGGCGGCCAAGACCTCGACGGCAACGATTTCATCGCCCGTCTTAAGCGGCAGGGCCTTGCGGATCAGGTCAGGCGGCGTGGTCGGATCAGAGCGTGTGGTGATCAGCCCAAAATGATAGGGCTTGCCCGGCGTGACCAGCAATTTGGCATCCAGAAGGCCGCCTCTGTCTGTGGGGGCGGTCATCAAGGTTGAGACCGTGCCGTCAAAATAGCCTTTGGACTCCAGAAGCCGCAGAATAAGGGCTTCGTCTTCGGTGGCGCGGGCCCGCACCATGGCGGCATTGACGGCCTTGCCCTTGCCGCCTTGCAGGGCACTTAAGGATTTAAACTCATCCGTTAGGCCGATCTCACTCAGGCCCTCAACATGGCTGGTATAGCGAATTTGCGTCTGTGTCGTCTGAACGCTGGCGGCCTGATTGGGCTGCAGGTCAAACCCGTCAAGCGGCACCAAAGGTTTGTCCAGAGCCTCGTCCTGATTTAAGACCAGATCCGGCAAGGCATCGCTCACCTCAGGGGCAGCAGCGGCATCAACAGCCGTGGCGGGAAGCGGTTGATCCTGAGCCTGCACAGCCACAGGATCATCTGCGGATTCGGAAACAGCTATGTCAGGCGGGGCGTCTGCGTCCATGACAGGCAGGGCGGCCTCGAAATCACTGTCTGAAATAATCGGCGGTACGGCCTCTGTGGGCGGGGCTGCGTCCTGTGCATGGGTATGTAACGGACACAGGGCTATGGCCGATACGGCCATCATGAAAGCAGAGGCAGATCGCAAACGGTTATATGAAGAGAGAGGCGCAGCAAGCGTAATAGGACAACCCCCGAACTAAGCGACATATCCATGCCTATAAACCCTTATAAAGGTCGTTGCCGCAATATGGCGCAAAAAATCGATATGGATATGGGTTTCGTGATAAAAATAAGGCTTGTGACGAACGAAACGCCTGAGGCTTTACCTGTAACGAAATTTGTTATTTTACCTAAGGCCCTGTATTCTGATAAACTATTTCAACCGGTGCCTTGGGCGTATCGCCTGTCCGGTCTTGCCGGATGAGACATCCACAAGGCACTGCCTACCGTATAAGCGTGATAACCCTCTGTGCGAAAGGCCGCTTTGTATGTCATCTCCCGCCTATGCCCCCAGTCTGAAAACGGCCCCATTTGCTGTCCGCAAGGGCATAGATATGCTGCAAAAGGTATGGACATTCGGCACCATGGAGGTGGTGTTTCCTGATGGCGGTCACATGACCCTCAGGGGTACGCAGGCCGGGCCCGAAGCCACACTTCTGGTGCGTGATTTCAAATTCATGAAACGGGTCATGGCGTCCGGCGACATTGGTTTTTGCGATGGCTATCGTGAGGGGGAATGGGACACGCCCGATCTGGCGACTCTTCTTGAGGTGTTGTCGATGAACTCAGAACGTCTGGGTAGTTTGTTCACCGGCAATTTCATCATGCGCAACATCAACAGGCTTTTGCATAGCCTGAAAAAGAATACTAAATCCGGCTCGAAACGTAATATTTTCGCCCACTACGATCTGGGCAACAGCTTTTATAATCAATGGCTGGACAAGAGCATGACCTATTCGTCAGCCCTGTTTTCCGGCGATGATAAGCCGCCCCACATAGACGGTGTGGCACCAAAGGATCTATATGCCGCACAGGAGGCCAAATATGCCAAGCTGGCGCAGATGGTCGACCTTAAGGCGGGGCAACATGTGCTGGAAATCGGCTGTGGCTGGGGCGGATTTGCCCAATATGCCGCCGAAGTGATCGGCGCGCGCGTCACGGGCGTCACCATATCTCAGGCGCAGCATGACTATGCGGTGGAACGCATGGAAAAGCTGGGCCTGAGCGATAAGGTCGAGATTGTGATGATGGATTACCGCGATATTCAGGGACAGTTTGATGCGGTCGTCTCTATTGAAATGTTTGAAGCGGTCGGTGAAACCTATTGGGGGGCTTATTTTAACAAGCTTCACGAGGTTTTGAAGAAGGGCGGCAAGGCGGGTCTGCAAATTATCACCATCGCCGATGATATGTTTGATGATTACAAGTCACGCGCCGATTTCATACAGAAATATGTTTTTCCGGGCGGCATGTTGCCGTCGGCGCAAAAACTGCTGGAGCAAACCCAAAAAGCGGGTTTGCAGGCGAAATCCTTTTTTGGTTTCGGCAGCGACTATGCCGAAACGCTCAAGCAGTGGGGGCAAAGGTTTGAAGAGGCCTGGAAGGACGGGCGCATTACCGGCTTTGATGCGCATTTCCGTAAACTCTGGCTGTTTTATCTGGCCTATTGCGAGGCCGGTTTTCGCACACAGCGCACCAATGTGGTGCATCTGGAACTGCAACGGGCGGACTAGGCCGTAAACTCATAAATATGTTCGCCATGGCGGCTGAAATGGCAAAATAATGCCAGAAGACAGGCGACGGCCGTAGCTAACCTACGGC
>JBAWDM010000224.1:0-17104 GCA_049590735.1 Asticcacaulis sp.
ATGTCGTTCCGCGCGCCTCATCATTCTTAAACCACAACAGATCCCCGCCATGCGCCAGCGCAATCTGGCGGGCCAGATTCAAGCCTGTACCTGTCCCACCGGCTTTGGTGGTGACAAAGGCATGAAATATCTGATCGCGCACATTCGCCGCAATACCATTGCCATTATCCGAAATCAGAATGCGAACCTCTTGCTCATCATGCTCCAGAGACAGCCTTATCTGACGCTCCCCCGCCCTATGAGTCACCGCCTCGGCCGCATTCGTCAGAATATTCAAAATGGCCTGCATAATAAGGGTTTCGTCTAAATTCAACGGCGGACACTGATCCTGAACAGACAGGTCAAGCGTAATGCCCTGCCCCTTGACGCTCTGCTCAAAAACATAGGCCAGATCCCTGAGCATTGGCCCGATATAAACCGGTTGCCTGACCGGATCGGGCAGACGTGACAACGAACGGTAGGCTTCGATAAAACGGGTCAGGCTGGTGGCACGACGCGTCAGAACATCCAAAGCCTCAGAGGCCTGCCGTGCGCCGGGCGTGAGCTCACCCTCCAGATAAGCCATGGCCGTTTCAGCCAAAGACGCCACCGGCGTCAGAGAATTCATAATCTCATGGCTGAGCACCCGCAGCAGATCACGCAAAGCCGTGGCCTCTGCGATACGCAGTTCGGACTGAATATTGGTCAGGCTCACCACGCGCGTGACACGGCCTGCACTGGTAATTTCACTGACGCCAATGGCATAGGTGCGTTCGAACAGAACCACAGACTGCGGTTTGCCTGGCGCGGCCCCGATAATCGCGGTCATCAGAGCTGGCGGGGCATTCAGTATCACATCATCTGTCTTAAACAGGCTGCGGGCGGCCCGATTCAGCGTCTGCAAGGCGGCATCCGGTCCAAAGCGCAATAAGGGCATGGGCACCTGATCCAGCAAGACATGAATCGGGTCTTCCTGAACGGCGGGCAAGCTGTTCGGCGCCAGAGCCGCCTCGCATCTGTCAAGCGGCCGGCGCACAAGCCAGCCAAAGCAAAGCCCAGCCACTAGCACACCCACAACCAGATTGGCCCACAAGCCATCACGGGCCGCCATCAGGCTAAAGACCAGAGCGCCCGCCGCCACCAAGCCGCTCAGAAGCCTTAACATGACCCGTCTAAAGGCCATGCCGCTCCATCCGCCGATAGAGGGTTTGCCGCGTCAAGCCCAATTCGCTTGCCGCTTTTGAGACGTTGAAATTATGCCGCTTCAATGCTTCTTCGATCATGTATTTTTCTGTGCGCTCCAGATTTAAACCCAGAGCAGCCATGCTTTCGGGGGCCATGCTGGGCAAATCCATATCCGCAGGCGATATGACCGTTCCCGCAGAAGTCGCCACCGCCCGCTCAATGACCTTGCGCAGTGCATGCAGATTATCTGCCCAGACCACGGATCGCAAAGCCACCGTACCTTCGGGTGAAATGGCGGGTATGGTCATGCCGTGCCGCAAGGCGAAAATCCGGGAAAAATGCCCCGCAAGCCCGTCTATATCCTGCCCGCGATCCTTAAGGGGCGGCAGGGTCATTTCCAGCGTGCTCAAAGCATAGACAAGCGCGCGATTCAGACCCAGTTCCAAGCTTGTTCGACATGAGGTCGCAATCAGGCGGTTATTATCGCGTGCCGCCTGCTGAAGCCAACTGAGAAGCGGTGCCTGTACGGCACTGTCCAACTGGTCTATGTTTTCAACCAGCACGCTCGTGTCACTGAGATGGTCAAGATCGGCTATTCTTAAATCGCCGCCCTCTATGACCTTCAAATGCTTCTGACGGGAATGACGATGCAGGTTGCGTGCCGTCAGGCTCTTGCCTGTACCGCTTTCACCCAGCAATAAGACGGCCGCATTCAGAGGCGCATAGCGCTCCACCAGAGCCTTGACGCGCACCATGGCTTCGCAGTCGCCCACCAATGGCTCTGCTTCTTGTCCCGCATCGGCAAGACCGGCGCGAACAGGCTTGTGTATTCTGGATTTCAGCGCCTCATTCAAGGCCTCAAGCAACCGCTCATTATGCCACGGCTTCATAATAAAATTATGCGCGCCTGCCCGAATGGCCTGCACGGCTATGATCAGACCGCTATGCCCCGTCACAACCAGAACAACCGCATCCGGATCATGCCGATGAATCTCAGCCAGACACGCCAGCCCCTCTTCGCCCGACATCCGGGCACGGGAAAAGTTGAGATCAAGAAAGATCGCATCGACACGTTCAACTGCCAACAGGCTATAGGCTTCATCCGGTGTCCGCGCGGCAAAAAACCTGTATCCTGCCTTGCACAGCAAAAGCTCTGCGGCTTTTAAAACGTCGGCATCATCGTCAATGAACAGAATTTGAGAGGCGGCCATGTACGCATTCGGACAGGGTGGACAAAGGGGCTGAAACTCCGTCACATAGAATCAAAAGTCAAATAGTTTAAAGGCCGCCAGATTTATGTGCCGACCCTGGCGATCGCCTTGAGCACAGAGCCCTGATTGGCCATCAGTTCCCTGATCTTAGTCGGCGTATCCAACAGGTCGAAATTATGGGTCTGCAACATGTCACTGGGGATCAGACCTGACCTCAGCTTGTCGATGACATTTTCAAAATCCTCACGGGTCGCATTGCGGCTGCCCAGCAGGGTGGTTTCGCGCTTATGAAATTCCGGATCGGAAAAGGAGATCACATCCTTGACGACACTGACCAGGACATAACGGCCACCATGAGCGACATAGGAAAAGCCCTTTTCAATCGCCTTGCCATTGCCGGTGGCGTCAAACACGACATCGAAAAATTCACCATCCGTTTGCGCCTTCAGGAAATCTTCCAGTTCATCGCCCAACGGACAGACATGATGTATGCCCACCTTGTCGCGCGCATAGCTGAGCCGCTCAGCACTGGTGTCGATCAGCGTCACCTCGGCTCCGGCAAACTGGCAAAACAAGGCCACGCCGACCCCGATAGGTCCCGCTCCTACCACAAGGGCGCGATCCCCCTTTGTCGTCTGGCCACGCCGAACCGCATGCGCGCCGACCGACAGAAACTCGACCATGGCTGCCTGATCCGGCGACAAGCCCTCCACCGGTATGACAGCCGACGCCGGCACACAAAGAAATTCAGTCATGCCGCCGTCACAATGCACGCCCAAAACCTTGATATTGACGCAGCAATTGGGCTTGTCCTTGCGACAGGCAATACAGACGCCACAGGGGATATATGGGTTGATGGTGACCAGCTGCCCAACCATCAGGCCCGTATCTTCGTCTGCTTCGGCGACCTCGCCCGCCAGTTCGTGACCCATCACACGCGGATAGGCCAGAAATGGCTGATTGCCGGAAAAGATGTGGTAATCCGTACCGCACAAACCCACCCGGCTGATACGAATCATCACTTCGCCGGGCTGGCGTTCGGGCACGGCCCTCTCCTGAACTTCAAGCAGGAAGGGTTTATCACAAACAATGGCTTTCATATCAATTCACTTCGTTTCCGGCACACCAAAGGTAGCGCATATGACAATCGCTTCCACATAAGACAAATAAGCGGTCATGGGAATGCTTAATTTAGGTCGCACCCTGTCTGGATTGCCTCTGTAAGATTGCGCCCGACAGGCCTCAGGTACGAAATGTGATCCTGAAAGCGCTGGCATGACGCGTCGGCATGGCAGCCGGCAGATCAATCACCAGCGCCTCATCGGTCTGGCGGAACTTAAGCGGCTTTTTGACACCCAAAAGTGAGACACTGCGCACAGCCCGCGTTTCCTGACCGCCACTTGCCAGGGCTTTCACACTGAGGCTCTGACTGGGCTCACCCAGCGTTATCGCATAGACAGCCTTGCCTTTGGTGGTAAAACGGATGTCCTGCGGCGTATAGTCATTCGTCTCACGAAAAGCACCATCGACCGTTTCCGTCGGGCCTTCCCCGAAAATCTTCCAGGGGCGCGTGCCGTGAATGGCCTCACTGTTGACCGTCATCCATGCCGCCAGCTCATCCAGCAGGGTCTGCGATTCCGGCGGCAGGCTGCCATCCGGATACAGCACCACATTCAGCAGCAAATTACCATTTTTGCTGACAATATCACTCAGCATGTAAATGACTTCCGGCGAGGTCTTATACTTATAATTGTCGCTGTAGAACCAGTCGCCGTTCGAGGTATCGGTCTGCCAGGCCCGCTCATTTATGCCTTTCAGTACCCCGCGCTCCACGTCCTGAACGCAGGTCTTGGCATCAAATTCGCCGGAACCCAGATCCTTACAGGCATAGACGGCCTGAACAGCCCCCGTCTTATCGACACTGCCATTATACAGATTGGCAACCAGTGAATGCCCCACCTGACCGAACGGCAAACCGCCATCCGAATAAAGCAGATCCGGCTTATAGCTGTTGAGCAGATCACTGATGCGGTCAAACCACTTTTGGTGATAGGCCGGATCGGTCGTGTACCAGCTGGCGGCATCGCCACGATATTCCTCACCCTTATTGTCATGATATAAATCGGCATATTTCGGATCCGCCCCGTCATAGCTGACGCCCAGTTTCGGCCAGAAGCGATCGAACTGATGGCTGGTATAGAACCAGTTATGGCTGGCGCCCAGATGTTCCGACACGCCAAACCGCAGGCGGCGTTTACGCGCAGCCTTGCTCCATTCGCCGACCACGTCGCGCTTTGGCCCCATCTTCGCTGCATTCCATGGGTGCAGCTTTGAGTCCCACAGATCGAAATTATCGTGATGAACGCCCATGCTGACAAAATACTTAGCCCCCGCCGCCACATATTTATCCATCAGGGCTTCGGGGTCGAACTTTTCAGCCGTCCATAGCGGTATAATGTCCTTGTAGCCAAACTCAGACGGATGGCCGTAGGTTTTCAAATGCTGATCATAGTGCGGATGCCCCGGCACATACATGAAACGGGCATACCAGTCGCCCTGACGCGGCACAGCCTGCGGGCCCCAGTGCGCCCAGATGCCGAACTTGGCATCGCGGAACCAGTCCGGCGCCTGATAGTTCGCCAGCGATTGCATGGACGGCTGAAATGGCCCCGCCTTCAAGGGCAGCTTATAATCCGGCGCGGGTTTGGTCTCACAGGTCTGGCCATCGGCAGCCTGACTGCGCCCGGCTATCACCAGTCCCATCGCCGCTAAAATCGGCGCGCCAGCCAGCAGGTTTCGTTTACTGATCCGCATGTTTCACTCCCTGGCCGCTATAGGCGGCGCTCTGTTTATGCAACGGATGATCGCTTTCAAACCGGATAAGCGAGACGCTGCTGTCTGGAAAAATAGTGTCCCGTATAAAATAGAATTTCAAGAGCAAAAACTTCGTCTTCTTTATTCAGACAGGGCGTCGATCCGGATATGACGTTCGGGCAGGCCGTCAAACTTCACCTCTACGCCAATCGGCCTGGCGGAAATACCCGCCTGTATAACCGCTACAACCTGTCCATGAAAGGTCTTGCGATCACCTGATTGCAGGCTCGACACATCCTGCGGATCGCCATTGCCAATGCCCGCCAGACGACCGGCACCGGTCACCCGCACATGAGCCATAAGATCATCTGAGCGCACATAGATCGGCGTGCCCTTGGCATCGACCAGTTCAATCCGGACATAGGCCAGAGATTGACCATCCGCTTTGATCTGCGACCGGTCGACCGATAGCTGCATGTCGGCCGCTTTTTGCGCCGTGCGTAACACCCAGCGTCCGGCGATCCGGCCATTTTCATAACAGACCGCCTCAAGCATGCCGGGCGCATAGGGCACAGAATAGGACACCTTATATGCATGATCTTTGCCAACCTGCTTGCGGCCCAGACTTTTGCCATTCAGCCGTAATTCCACCTCAGGATATTCGGAATAGACGACGACATCGACCGTCTTGCCTTCCTGCCCGCGCCAAGTCCAGCTCGGGTGCACATCTTCTAAGGACCAATCAAGATGCGGTGGGGTGATCGGATAATAATCACCATCCGGCAGGTCTTCTGTGCCGTCCGGCTGTTTTACAAAGGCCGAAATGGGATCAATCCCGGTCTTCCACAGGACTTCGCGATAATAGGCAGCCGGACGCTTGCGGCCCGTGGCATCGATCTCACCGCTATAGGCCAGATTCCACGGATAGGGCCCCAGCTTCTGCCAGTCCTGACTGTAACCCATCCAGCCAATCGCGGCTTCACCGATATAGTCAAAAGCTGTCCAGACGAAATCGCCAATGACCGACGGCATGGTTTCAACCGGCCGCCAGTACTGAAAGGCGTCTTTTGAGGTTGATTCCGAGGTGTACATGATGCGGTTCGGAAAGGGCGCATGATCCGGCGCAAACTGTTCAGGCTTATAATTATAGCCAGCGACATCGACCTCGGCATATTGTCCGGCACTGTCGGGCGGGCCAATATTGACCGCTTGCGTCACCAGCCGGCTGGGATCAAGCGCCCTGACGCGCGCCGTAAGCTTACGCGCTGTCTCAATGCCCTGTGGCTTACCCTGCTCCGGAATTTCATTGCCGATGCTCCAGAACAACACGCTTGGATGATTGCGCCCACTGATGACCATACTATCGATATCTTTGGCCCAGTTGGCCGCGAAAAAGCGGGCATAATCCTGCGGCCGCTTGTCCTTGTTCCAGGCATCAAAGGCCTCGTCAATGACCAGCATACCCAGTTCATCGGCGGCCTCCAAAGTCGCCTGACTGGCCGGATTATGCGCATTACGTATGGCGTTATAACCGGCGGCCTTCAGCAGCGCCACCTTACGCGCATCGGCATCGGCTATGCCCGCCCCGCCCAGCATATAGTTGTCGTTGTGTATATTACCGCCACGCAGTTCCACAGGCTCGCCATTAACACGCAAGCCCTTGTTGGCATCGACCTCTATGGTGCGCATGCCAAACCGTGTCCGGCGCTCATCGACGACCTTGCCCGCTACACGCAAGGTCTGCTCCAGCCAGTAGAGGTTGGGCGCGCGGGTGGACCACAGTTTCGGTTGGCTGACCGTCAGCTTTTGTTGCCACTTAAGCTGCCCCTTTGGCGGCAAGGTCTGCTTTTCGACAGACCGCGCCACTACCTCCCTGTCTGAGGCTACAAGACGCGACTCCAGTTCGACAGGCTGAGGCCTGGCGGCGCAAATGCCGGTAACGGCCTCAGTCGAAATTTGGGCTTTTTGGGCCGTCACCACCGGCGTAGTGACAAATACGCTGTCCGCTTCAAGGTGGACGCAATTGAGAAGATCCAGCGTTACCGGCCGGATTATACCCGATCCGGCATACCAGCGCGAAGACGGATCAGCATGGTTGATGCGTACGGCCAGCACATTGTCACCGGCCTTGACCAATCCTGTCAGATCGACCGTAAAGGCGCTGTAGCCATAAGCATGACGGGTGATCTTTTTGCCATTCAGCCAGATATCGGCGTCCATATAGACGGCTTCGAAATTCAGGCGAAGGATTTTGGCGGCCTCCTCAGCCGTCAGGTTTATATGACGGCGATACCAGCCGATGCCGCCGGGCAGATAGCCCGAATCCTGTCCGGACTCAGCTTTTGGGTCAAACGGCGGGCTGCCGTCCGGCTTATCCATAATGGACCCGTCGTGGGGTACGGACACATGAACCCAGCCCTTGTCATCGGTTGCGACATTTTGCGCACCGGCCACATCGCCCTTCTGAAACAGCCAGTCCTGCGACAAAGATCGCTGCTCTGCCGCCGCTGGCAACGCCAGACTGCCGATTATACCGGCAAGGATAGAGGTGCTGACGCATTTCATGGATGGTTTCCTCCTTATAATCGCCCAAGCCCCAACCCGGCGCAAACGGCTTTTTTGTCTGCACGCTTGTGTAACGAAAAAATCCCCCTGCTCTGCGGGGGCAAGGGGGAGTTAGCACTGGGGGAAGTTAAGCGCAGACGCTTTTTTATCAAAGGATAAAATACAGCGTCCTGTAGCCCGACCCTCAGAAGACCCGCAGCCTTTTTTGTCCTGTGGCCGTGCTATTGTCATATAATAAGACAGACTGACCTTGTGATCAAATATAAAATAAAGTTCTACAAATGATAGCGTTAACAGGGCCGGAACTTCACGCATTTGCCGCCCGCCCGTGACAGGCGAAGGGCCGCTAATATTATTGATCGTCCTGATTTTTAAAGGTATGAATGGTCATGAACATAAAGATAAACACACCGGCTGAGTCGGCGGCCAAACCTCATACCTATTCGGCCCCGGCACTCGAAAAGGGGTTTAATGTCATTGAGCTGTTGGCGGAACATCCTCAGGGCCTGACCATTTCGGAAATCGCCAATGGGCTTGGCCTGTCCATGAGCGAGATTTTCCGCATTATCATGGTCATGGAACGCCGGGGCTGGCTGAAAAGAAAGGCCGGCGACAAGCTGAGGGTCGCCACCAAGGTGCTGCATCTGGCCTTTCGTGCGACACCGGCCGAAGAACTAATTCAGGCCGCCGCCCCGCTCATGCGTGAACTGGTTCAACGCGTTCATCAGTCCTGCCATCTGGTGATCGGCAATGGCGCTAGCGGCCTTGTTGTCTTTCGTCAGCAAACGCCGGGCCCTACGGTATTCGCTGTGCGCGTCGGTGCGGAAATATCCCTGACCGACAGTTCCTCCGGTCATGTCCTGATGGCGTTTAACGGTGTCGATCTCGACCCGACCGCTCTGGCCTCCGCCAAAAACGGCCCGATGAGCGCGACCCTGAACCGCGTGCGCGCCCGCGGCTATGAGATGATGAAAAGCACACGCACCTTAGGGGTGACGGACATCAGCTATCCGCTGTTTGATGCGCAGGGTCACGCGCTGGCGGCGCTTACCATTCCCTTCCTGCAACTGGTGGATGGCACCCAGACCGTGGATAAAGACGAGGCGCGTCTGTGCCTACAGGAAATCGCCGGTCGTATCTGCGACGACCTGAACGGCACAAGCTGAGGCCTTAAACCCATCAGGCGCAGACCGCGCGCCTGACGGGTTTGGATCAGGCGCCTCTATTGCGCCTTCACCTGCCAGCCAAACCGAACCCCGTCATTGCCATCGGTCGATGGCCCCGGGCTGTCGGCCACAAGGCTCAGGCTCTGCGGATCAATGCGCAGGAACCGGTCACTGGCCAGCGACATGAGGGTTAGTTCGCCGGTCAAAGTCTCCATCCACTGAAAGGTTTCATCCGGCCCGACCGTGCCGCGTTTCAGCGTCACCTGGCCCGCCTTATCGACACTGATGAACTGGTCGTCATGCCCCAGCGCCACGCGGCCATTATCCATATTGATGACATGGAAATCCCCCGCCGCGCCGACCTTGATCTGACCATCGGCCACCGCAAAGCCCTTGCCGCTTTTGAGCGAGGTCAGGGCAATGGTCCGGCCGTACGGCACCGGCGTTTTCGTGCCATGCGGATAGGGCTGATACAGATTGAAGTCGTTGAAATCGGCATAGCCACCGGCCTTGCCGTCTGCATTATAATTGAACAGGGCATAGCGTATCCCCTGAAAGGTCGTCAGCTGGAAGGCCATGATGAAGGGCTCACCCAACGGCACAAAGGTTTTCCCGTCCACCGAATAGCTGAACTGCGCTTTTTCGGTCATAAAGTCGCAATCGGCCCTGAGATAGATTTTTGACGCCGGTGCCTTGATGGTTTTGCGTGTGTCCGTGGTCTGGTCGTAAACGCTCAGTGTCAAGCCGTCGGCCGCTTTCTCCAGCCCGATCCAGGCATAGGGCGAATTGAGCAAGGCCAGCCCCGCCACATCGCCCGTTTGCAACTGGCTGGCATCCAGCGAGGCGGTCGGCTGTGATTGCGGCCCGATGGCGCGCTGGGTCAGGCTGTCACGCGCCTCCCAAAACGACTTGGCCGGAAGGGCATGCAGGCGCAGATAGCCCGGACGCTCGGTCAAAGACCATTTGCCCTCCGCCGGGACATGGTTCCACTGCCACAGGGGCTTAAGGGTCGCGGCGTTGAAATCATCACTGCGCTCAAACGGCACCTTAATGGCTTGCGGCTCGGCCACAATCGGCTTTTTCCAGCTTCTGGGCGTGCGGCCCAGATTACCCGGCAGACCAAAATACGGCCAGCCATCCTTCCAGGTGATCGGCGACAGGTGGACAAGGCGGCCAATGGAATTGGAATCCATCATCGACATGCCCCACCACTCGCCTTCAGGTGTTTTGACAATGCCACCCTGATGCAGAGACAGGCTTTCATGCACGGACGGATCAGGCGGCGACAGCTTAAAGGGCGGGCCCTTTCCATCGACGCGATAACCGCGCACCAGACCGTAATCCTCACCCTGACTGACGGAGCGATTGACCTCATACGGCCCGTAGATGGAATCGGCCCGCGCCGCCGACAGGCGCATTTTCCCCGCATAGTTGGCGCTCAATATATAGTATTTGCCATCGAACTTATAGAAATGTGCCCCCTCACCCATGCCGGCATCCTTAGCGAACAGAATCTTTTCCGTTCCAGGCACAATATCGGTCAGATCATCGGTTAATTGCGCAATATGCATGGTCTGATAATCCCACACCGCATAGACCTTGCCGTCATCATCAAACAGGACGGACAGGTCGTGCAAAGACGTCTTCATCTCGCGATGCGTCCACGGACCGCGCGGGTCGGTGGCTGAGAAAATCTGCGTCGTGCGGCCATTTACATTCGAGAAAATGTAAAAGGTGCCGTCATGATAGCGAAAGGTCGGTGCCCAGATGCCACGCCCGTAAATATTGCCGCCCTCAAGACGATATTCCGGCCCCAGATCGAGCTTATCGACCGCATAGGACAGGAATTCCCAGTTCACCAGATCCTTGGAACGCAAAACCGGCAGGCCCGGCATGGTGTGCATGGTGGTGCCGGTCAGGTAAAACCAGTCGCCCACCCGGATGACGTCCGGATCGGAAAATTCATCGTAAAAAATCGGATTGGTATAGCTGCCGTTCCCATTATCAGGCGTCCAGGTCTGAGTCGACAGGGTTTGATCCGCCTGCGCCAAAGCGTTAGTGGCGAACAGGCCTGCGGCCATCACACAGACCATGAGCGCCACGCCACCGAGCAAGCCAGCGCGTCTGGTTATGCGTGTTCCTGAATATTGCATCTTATCTTTTCCCATAACCAAGGCGGGCCCGAAGGCCCGTCCGGCACCGTGATTTAAACCGTAAAGCGGGCCTTGCCATTCGCGTCGAAGGTGAGAGTCTTAGCCGTGCTGCCATAGATGACATGCGCCGTGCTGTTGGGCCGTCCCTTCAACTCGCAGCGCGTCAGCACCCCCTTGCGCCAGGCCATATCCACCGTGACCGCGCCACGCGCCTTAAGACCGCGCACCTCACCAGCTGGCCATGCTGACGGCAAAGCCGGCAGAAGGCGAATATCGCCGCCCCATGACTGAAGCAGCATTTCCATAATCCCCGCCGCCCCGCCGAAATTGCCGTCAATCTGAAACGGCGGGTGGGTATCAAACAGGTTGGGATAGGTGCGCTCCGGCCCGACCAGATCCTTAAGGATACGATAGGCGTGATCGCCATCTCCCATCCGCGCCCACAGGCATAAACGCCAGGCCGTACCCCAGCCGGTCGCCATATCGCCGCGCACCTTTAAGGTCTGTTTGGCGGCTGCAATTAAATCGGGCGTATCGCGGACATTGATCTGGTTGCTGGGATAGACCCCATACAGATGCGACACATGGCGGTGCTGCTGTTCGGGGGCCTCTGTGTCCCAATCCTCAAGCCATTCCTGTAACTGTCCGGCATGACCGATCCGGTCTGGCGCTAAGCGATCATGCATATCCTGCAACTGCGCCAGAAAACCCGCCTCTTCGCCCTGCATCTTGCCGCAGGCCATGGTGTGGGCAAACAGGTCACGGATGATCTGTCTGTCCATAACAGGGCCCGCACACAGCGATGAGCCGAACGGATGCTGGTTTTCCGGCGATACGGAGGGCGATGTCACCAGACCGCGCCCCTTGGGGTCTTCGATCAGCGTATCGACAAAGAACAGCGACGCCCCCTTCATGAGCGGATACAAACGCGCAGGCAGGGCCGGATCACGGCTATAGTCGTAATGGTCCCACAAACTGTTGCATAACCAAGCCCCGCCGCATGGCCACAGGCCCCACATCGGCCCGTCAATCGGCGCGGTAGCCCGCCAGATATCGGTATTATGGTGCGCCATCCAGCCACGGGCATGATACATATCTTTGGCGGTAATAGCCCCTGATACTGACAGGTCTTCCACCAGCCGGATGAGGGGCTCGACGCACATCCCAATCCCTGCCGGATCGGCCGGCCAGTAGTTCATCTCGGTATTGATATTGATGGTGTATTTGCTGCCCCAGGGCGGGCTGACGGAATCATTCCATATGCCCTGCAGATTGGCGGCCTGCGTTCCCGGCCGCGACGACGAGATCAACAAATAGCGCGCATACTGGAAATAAAGCGCCTGAAGAGCGCCATCATCACTGGTGGCAGCCATTTGCACACGCTTATCCGTTGGCGCATTGGCCCCTGCTCCCAGATCAAGCGACACAGAACTAAACAGAGGCTGATAATCGGCCAGATGGGCGCGTTTCAGGGTCTCATAAGATTTAAGCGCCGCTGCATCTGTTTGCTGACGCACCTTGGCCACCGGATCGCCGCTGACATCGTGATAATTGACAAAGCTGGTGGCCGCCGAGATCAGGAGGGTCACGGTTTTCGCATCACGCACCCGCAAGCCGCCGCCCTCAAACGACACCTTGCCATCGGATATCACCTTGACCCGCATGGCATAGGTAAGCGCCGCAGGTACGGTGTCGCCCTTTTCATTACGGCCCGTGCAGAGCATCGCGCCCGCTCCGTCCGATACAAAGGCCGCCCCTTCCGGCAGAGGCACCGTGTCTTCGGTCATCAGCCAGTCGACCGTAGCCGGTGGCTTCAGCTTGGCGTCCTGACCGGCCCAGACGGCGCCCGGTATCTTCACCGCATGCGGCGCGCGCCAGCTCAGATCAAAACCAATCACGCCCTGCGTTGCTTTAAGCTGCATGACAACGACCTGATCGGGTGCCGACACAAAAGCCTCACGCAGCGATTCGTGACCGTCCCCGCTTAGTTTTGTCGTGGCAATGGCGCTCGCCAGATCGAGCTGACGGTCATATTGCGCGGGCTTTGACGCGTCATCAAAACTCAGTAACAGATCCCCCAGCGTGCCATAGGCCATCTGTGACAAAGGTCTGCCCATCATTTTCTGGCTGGCCAGTTCGGTGGCCTCTTTGTACTTTTCGTCGGCAATCAGTTGGCGCACCTCAGCCAGCGCACCATATGCCTCAGGACTATCCGCCCGATATGGCCCGCCTGACCACAGGGTGTCTTCGTTCAACTGAATGCGTTCCTGCGCTACCCGCCCGAACACCATCGCCCCTAAGCGACCATTACCGAGCGGCAGGGCTTCTTCCCAAAAACGCGCCGGCTGCTGATACCACAGGACATTCTTACGCACGCCCCCCGTTTGCGCCACGGCACCAGACGAAGCCACCGCCAGTGCGGCTGTCGCGGCCAATATATCACGCCGTGACAGATGCGTTATGGTTTGGTTCTTATCGGTCATTATTTCGTCACCGGGGTTTCAAAAGTACTGACGGGTAGTTGCGCCTCATCGAACAGGTTGACGACCGGATAGTCAGCCCAGCCATAGCGTACACGCGTCACCGGCTGGCCATCGCCTTTGAGGCGCACTGCCGCCCCTTGCGCCGTGGCCAGGGCATAACGGCAAGTGCCAACGCCCTCACCACACAGCTCAAAGCCAATCGCCACAGAACTGCTGCGGGTTTGCAACGTGCCTGTGACATCGCTGAACCGGAGAATAACATCGCCGCCTTCGGCTGTGGCGGACTCGATCAACGGGCCACTGGCCGGCAGTTTGGATCCATAGGCAAGCGCGCGCATGGCCCGCGCCATCCGGCGGCCCACCTCCTCTTTTTCACCGGGGTGGATATCAAGCGGATCACCCAGATCAATCGTCGACACAAAGGCCGCATGACCATCCTTGACCGCCATGCGGCGTTCGGCGTCACGCACATTGGCCCAGCCACTTTCGCTTGGCTTCACCGCAGGCTTGCCATAGCCGGACAGCTCAATGATCACAAACGGCAGATCGGCCTGCTGAAACTGACGCCGCCAGTCCGCAGCCATCGCTTTTAAGCGTCCTTCATAGCCCGGGAAGTCGGTATCCGATTCCCCCTGATACCAGGCTACACCCTTGAACTTATAGACCCCAAGCGGGGCAATCATGCCATTATAGGCCGTACCTGCCCCGCCCATATCTTCCCAAGGCGTGTGGGGCGGGTTCTTAGGCGTTGTCGCGGCGATCGCGTAAACCCAGCTATCCGCCAAGGACAACGAAGCCCCGCCCTCAAATGCCAGCTTCATGGCCTCGGCCGGGCCACGCATACCGCCATCCGCATAGGTGTTATTGATATTGACGATGATGACATTTTTACCTGCCATAAGCACGCCCTTGGGCACGGAAAAGGTTCTCAAACGGCCATCATCCGCCGCCCCGCCCAGTGACGTGCCGTTGATCCATGCCATACCCAGATCGTCCAGGCCGCCTAAGTTCAGCACAGCAGCCTGTCCGGCATCGGCAGCGCTGACCTCAATCTCGCGACGGAACCAGACCATGCCGACATAGCTGGCCAGTGCGGGTTCTTTCCATTGCTGCCAGACAGAAATCGCCGGCACAGGCTTCCATGTCAGTTTGGCTTGTGGCTGCCATGGCTCATTTCCGGCCTTGTCACCGGTATTTTGCCGCCACCAGTCTTCCCAGATGCCATTGGCCGCCAGTTCAGCCGCCGGACGGTCTGTGTCATACAGTTTCAACAGGTCGGAACGCGCCCCAAGACCCACCTCGGCCAGAGCTGCCTCACCCATCCACGGGCTTATCTGGGTGCCGCCCCAACTGCTGTTGATGGCCCCGATGGGTACGCCCTCGGTTTTGCGCAGATCCTTGATCATATAATAGCAGTTGGCCGAAAAATCCTGCACAGTTTTCGGCCCCGCCAATTGCCAGGCCACCGGTTTTAGAAAGGCTGCATCGGGCGTAAAGGCCACCCGCTTTTCCACCGTCATCAGCCGCAGATCGGGATCATTGGACGAAAAGAATTGCCCAAAGGCGTTCTGCGCATTTTTGACGGGCAATTCCATATTGGACTGGCCCGAACACAGGAATACATCCCCCATCTGTACATCATTGGCGACCGTCTGACCGGATGGCGCGTCCACCGAAAGGGCAATCGGCCCTGCCTGATTAACCGGATCAAAGCGGGCCTTAAACCGTCCCGCCGCATCCGCCACAGCCGTGGCCGTGGCGGCCCCAAGCTTAACCGTAACCGCCTCACCGGCCGTGGCCGAGCCGGTAATGGTCACGGGCTGGCCACGCTGGATAACGGCATGATCACCATATAACAGATCCAGTTGCGGGGCTGCCATCACCGCCGCGGGCACACTGAGTGCCCCCACGACCAGCCATAAACCTGTTGTCTTCATCATGCCGTTTATCCTCTGCTTAGACCTGTTGCGTTCGCCTTAAGCCCTTAAGGCTCTAAAGACACCACCGTCACCGAAGCCGGCGCCACGGTAATGGCAAAGTGACCACCGGACGCACGCACCGAGATTGGCTTGGGCGATACGATATCAGGCTTGTCATAGGTGTTGGTGCTGTCGAACTTAGGTGCCGACAGGGTCTGGCCCACCGCCCTGCTCGCCGAAAGTCCTGCCGCTGACATATCAAAGGTCGCCGGTTTGTTCGGATCGATATTGGTGATCGACACCCAGATCTTGCCGTCCGTACCCTTGGCGGCAATGGCATCCACGCGCGGCATGCTGATGTCGCCAAAGCTATAGGTGCCCGCATCATATTTGACCGGGATAAAGGTCGCATCCTGGAACGGCACATACATGTGGAAGACATGATAGGTCGGCGTCAGCAGCATTTTTTCCTTATCGGTCAGGATCATGGCCTGAAGCACATTGATCATCTGCGCGATATTGGCCATGCGGACGCGATCAGCGTGACGGGCAAAAATGTTGAGGTTCAGCGCCGCCAGAACGGCGTCACGCTGGGTGTTTTTCTGCATCAGGAAACCGGGATTGGTGCCCGGAGTGGCTGCATACCAGGCCCCCCATTCATCCACCACCAGCGCGATCTTTTTCTCAGGATCATACTTGTCCATGATGGCGCTGTGCTTGGCCACCAGAGCATCCATGCCCAATGTGTCTTTCAGCATTACGGCATATTCTTTTTCGCAGAACCCTTCGGACTTCTGAGAAACGGGGAAGCCACCACCGGTCGTGTACTGATGCAGGGACAGGCCTTCGATATCCCATGCCCAGCTATGGTTTTGCCAGGCCTTCATGACGGCTTCGGTATAGGGCGTGTCGGGGCCGCTCGGGCCCACGGCAATCCGCTTCATCGTCTGTTCCGGATTATAGTTGCGGTCGAAACGCGCATGCAACTTCATCTGATCGACATAGAATTCCGGCGTCATCGCCCCGCCGCAATCCCAGCTTTCGTTGCCAAGGCCCAGATAGGCCACCTTATAGGGGGCTTCATGGCCATTTTTGGCGCGCTCGGCACCAATACCATTGGCTTTGCCCGCCGTCATATATTCCAGCCATTCCGAGGCTTCGGCAGGCGAGCCCGAACCGACATTGACCGACACATAGGCCTCAGAGCCAATCTGATGGATGAAGTCAAAAAATTCATCCGTGCCGAAGGTATTGGGCTCAACCACACCACCCCAGTTGGCATTCATCGAGGCAATGCGATCCTTGCCGATGCCGCGACGCCAGTGATATTCGTCGGCAAAACAGCCGCCGGGCCAGCGCACATTCGGTACCTTCAGCGCTTTCAGCGCCGCCACAACATCATTGCGGATGCCGCGCGTATTGGGAATCTTGGAATCCTTGCCGACCCAGATGCCGCCATAAATGCCTTCGCCCAGATGCTCGGCGAACTGGCCGAAAATCTGACGGTCGATCTTGGCGCCGGGCTTGCTGACATCCAGCGTCAGGGCGACGGGTGCCGCTTTGTCCTGTGCAGCGACCGGCACAGCCTGCAGGGCCGCCAGCAGGGCCAGCGTTGCGGTTAAGGTAATG
>JBAWDM010000225.1:0-6236 GCA_049590735.1 Asticcacaulis sp.
GGCATGCGCCGATCCTCATCGCTGCAAACCAAAAAGCCTTTGCAAACCAAATCCGGATTTGCCAACAAACCGGCATCAGCCATTGACCAGATCAAGGCGCAAAAGAAAGCCCTGCAAACGGCCACACTCCGCGCCCTTGAAAAGGCCAAACGTGCAGCCAACGAACAAGGCATTGCTCTTTCCGAATGGGAAACTGACTTTATTGATGATTTAGGTGAGCGGATCAAAACCTATGGCCGCGCCTTTGCCGATCCTGATAAGGGGGCGATGAACGGCACCTTGTCGTTGAGACAAGGCCTGAAGCTGAAAGAAATTCGGAAAAAAGTGCAGACCAAAGCGCAAAATCGCCCAAAGCCCGATAAGGATTCCTGATGCCAGGCCACGCGACACCCTCACGCCGCACCCTGCTGGGGGCTGTGGCCGCCATCGCCCTTTGGCCTCTCAGAGGTCTGGCGCAAAGCCGTCCACAAAAAGAGGTGCTGGCCTTTTATTATGGCTGGTACGGCATCAAGGCCTTCTCCGGTCAGAACATACATTGGAAAAACCCGGACACGGCCCGTCAGCAGATTGCCGATGCACCTGACTATCCGTCTGGCGGCCCCTATGACAGCCTTGATCCGGCGATTATGGATCGTCAAATGGCCCAGATGAAAGCGGCCGGCATAACGGGCCTGATCGCCTCATGGTGGGGACAGGATGACCGCACCAATCAACAATTGCCTAAGCTGCTGGATGCAGCGGCCCGATACGGCCTTAAGGTCTGCGCCTATGTCGAACGGGCCGACACCCCGCAAAGTGTCAGCGCGGATGTGCTGTATCTGCATCAGACCTATGGCCGCCATGCTGCATGGCTAAGATTGGACGGCAAGCCCGTCCTTATGTTCTTTGACCGGCTGATGCAGACCATCGGGCCGGAGGGCTGGAATAAAGCGCGGGCTTTGATTGACGCCAAAGCCCCAAGGGCCATAAGCTTTATCGGCACGGCCAATACGCTGGATGAAATCAAATCGCGCAAGGTCGCCTTTGACGGCTTGCACATCTATTCCATGCAGTTCGAAGCGGCCGAATTTCGCTTAATTCCCGCCCTGTGGCGTCATCACTTTTATAAGGCTTGGGTTAAGGCGCAATCTGGCGCCAAAGTCACCACCGCCACCATACTGCCCGGCTTTGATGACCATCTTTTGCCGGATCGCACAGGCAAACGCCCGACCATTGAGCGCGATGAGGGCGAGTCTTTCCGAAGGCTGTGGAAAGCCGCTATTGACGCCAGACCCGACTGGATTTTGATTGTGTCGTTCAATGAATGGCATGAAGCCAGCCAGATCGAGCCCTCACTGCAATATGGCACCCGCGAGCTGGAGACGTGCAAGACTTATAGCGTTCAGTTTATGTCCAGTTAGCCGGCCTCTTTGACCAGACCTTCAAGCCCGCAATCGCGCACCTTGCGGTAGAGGGTTGAGCGGCCAATCCCTAAGCGTCTCGCCACTTCGGACATGTGACCGGCATAGACACCAATAGCATGTTCGATCAGATCACGCTCAATATCCTCCAGCTTGCGCAAATGCCCGGCTTCATCAAGGATGCGCACAGGTGCCTCTTCGTGGTTTGCTTCATCCGCATCCACAAGCGCATGGGCCATCAAAGGCAGGCCTTGCGTCATGGCGGGCGACGCCACCGGCGGCACCTGACCGCTTATGGCGGGAAAATCAAAGGCCTGCAGATGCGGGCTGTCGCTTAAGACGATGGCGCGATAGACGGTATTTTCCAACTGACGGACATTGCCGGGCCAGTCATGGGCACACAGCATCTGCATGGCTTCTCCGGACACGCCACTGACGCGCTTGCCTTCTTCGACATTGAAGCGACGAATAAAGTGGTCAATCAGGGCCGGAATATCCTCACGCCTGTCACGCAAGGCGGGCGCTTCGACCGGAAAGACATTCAGGCGATAAAACAGGTCTTCGCGGAACAGGCCCGCCTTGACGCGCTCAGCCAGATCGCGATTGGTGGCCGAAATAATGCGCACATCCACCTTGACCGGACGGCGCGAACCCACCGGATCAATCTCGCCTTCCTGGAGCGCCCGCAGCAGCTTAACCTGCATATCCAGAGGCAATTCACCAACTTCATCGAGAAATAATGTGCCACCACTGGCTTCCTGAAACTTGCCCAGATGCTTATCGGAGGCGCCGGTAAAGCTGCCTTTTTCATGGCCAAACAGGATGGATTCGACCAGATTTTCCGGCAAAGCCCCGCAATTGACCGCGACAAAGGGCTTGCCTGCGCGATCAGAAGAGCCCTGAATGGCGCGCGCAATCAGTTCCTTGCCCACGCCGCTTTCACCGAGGATAAGCACGGGAATGGACGAATGCGCGGCGCGCTCACCCAGACGACGTACAAGCTGCATGGGCGCAGAGGTGCCGATCAGATCGTCGAAGGAAATGCGATTGGCGGTGTGCTTCTTCAGGCGCGCCACTTCGGCCACCATGTCGCCCATTTGCAGGGCATTGCGCACGGACACCAAGATGCGCTCAGGCGAGGCGGGTTTGATAAAGAAGTCCTGCGCACCGGCCTGCATGGCCTTGACGACCGTATCAATACCGCCCGATGCCGTCAGCACGATGACCGGCGTGCGAATGCCGGATGCCCGCAATTCTTTTAGGGTGTCAATGCCCGACTGACCGGGCATGACCAGATCGAGGATAACCGCATCAATGCCGGAATTTTGCGACAAACGCTCATAGGCCTGCGCGCCATTTTCCGCATGCAGAACAGAAAAGCCTTCGCGTTCTAACACCGCCTGAATGAGGCGGCGCTGCGTCGGATCATCGTCGCAAATCAGGATTGTCTTCGCCATATTGTGTGCACCATCATCTTTATCTAAGACATCTTTGTCTAAGACATCTTTATCTAAGACCGGGCCGCTTAAGCGGACATCGGTTTATTTTGGGACAAACCTACCTAATTGAAGTGAAAATCAGGTGTAGACCTATAGTTAATGTCCCGTTTCGAACCGGCTATCGTGTGAGCAGGCAAGAAATCTATGCCGGGTTTACGCTTTTCCCTCTCGATTTCTTAGCCCGAAATAGTTATGTCCTGTGTTATGAACGCACACACAGCCTCCCCCGCCGCCCATCCTGAAACCCTGCCCGTCTGGGATCTGTCTGATCTCTATAGCGGGCCGGAAGACCCGAAAATCGCGCAGGATTTTGCGCGCGGACAGGAACACGTAAAGGCGCTGGCCAAACTTGAGGGGCAATTTATAGCCGCCCGCGGCAATCCGGAACGTCTGGGGCTGTTGATTGATCAGGCCGCCGGTCTGTTTGAAAAAGCAATGGACGCTATGGGCGGCGCACTGGCCTATACCACTCTGGCCTCGACCATTGACCGCGAAAATCCGCGCATCGCCAAGCTGCAATCTGATCTGGGCACTCAGGCTTCGATGATTTCGGCTGACAGCCTGTTTCTCAGTCTGGAACTGAACAAGCTGGAAGACTGGGAAATCGAGAACGCGCTGAAAGCCACTCCAAAAGCGCAGGTCTGGCGGCCCTGGCTGCGCCGTATCCGCGCCTCGCGCCCGCATGAATTATCGCCTGAGCTTGAGCGCCTGATGCTGGAACGCATGCCGGCGGTGTCACAATGGATGCGTCTGTTCGACGAAACCCTGACGCGGTTGCGCGTTAAGGCCGGTAAAGACAGCCTGACGCTGAATGACGCCCTGACCCGCCTGTCATCCCCTCAACCGGCTGTGCGCAAAGCGGCCGCCAAGGGCCTGAGTGCGGCCCTGAAAGACAATGCGCCCGTTCTGGCCCTGTCGCTCAATACGCTGGCCTTTGAAAAGCAGGTCGAGGATCGCTGGCGTAAATATGACGATCCGGCCGCGTCGCGTCACCTCGCCAATGAGGTCGATAAGGATGCCGTCGACGCCATGGCTGAGGCCGTATCTGAGTCTTACGTCAACCTGTCGCATCGTTACTATAAGCTCAAGGCCCGCCTGATGGGCCGCAAGACGCTCGACTTCTGGGACCGCAACGCGCCGCTGACGCAGGACGTGCAGAAAAAATATAGCTGGCAAGAGGCCAAAAAAATTGTCCTCGACAGCTTCGCGAAGATGGGGCCGGAATTCAGTGAACGTGCCCAACGCTTTTTCGATCAACCGTGGATTGATGCCGCACCGCGTGCCGGTAAATCGTCGGGTGCCTATGCCCATCCGGTGACCTCAAGCCACCATCCCTATGTCATGCTCAACTTTACCGGCGACCGCCGCGAAGTTCTGACACTGGCGCATGAACTGGGGCATGCTGTCCATCAGACCCTGTGTCAGCCGCTTGGTTCTATCCTGGCCGATACGCCTTTGACACTGGCCGAAACGGCGTCCATCTTTGCTGAAGGTCTGGTGTTTGAACATCTGGTGGCCACCGCCACGCTTGATGAGAAAAAAGCGCTGCTGGCCGGCAAGATCGAAGATGGCCTGAATTCGGTCATCCGCCAGATTGCTTTCCATCGCTTCGAGGAAAAGTTCCACGCCGCCCGCGCTGACGGCGAGGTGTCGGTCGATCAGATTAACGCCCTCTGGCTTGAGGTCATGGGCGAAAGTTTAGGCCCTGCGATCAAACTTAATGACGGCTATGAGGTCTGGTGGGCCTATGTCAGCCACTTTGTGCATGCGCCGTTTTACGTCTATGCCTATGCCTTTGGTGATTTGCTGGTGTCGGCCCTGATGGAAAAGCGCCGCGAAGATCCTGAGACCTTTACACCACTTTACCGCAGCCTTCTGGCGGCCGGTGGTACACAAACCTATATCGAGGCACTTGCGCCGTTTGGCATGAACCCGCGCGATAAGGCCTTCTGGAAAATGGGCTGTGCCCGATTAGAGGGCCTAATTGATCAGTTTGAAGCCTTGGTTTGACTTTAAGGTGCTGTGATCCACGCCTTGGCTTGCGTGATCTCATTCAGATGAAAAGCCTTGAGCGGACACGGCATGAACGGCCGAAATATCAGAGCTGCGCGGCGGAGCCAGTCTGCGTCGCTCACCACGGCCACACGTTCCCAGCGTGACAGATAGGTCAGCCCCAGTCCGGCATCTTCTCCCATGGCGCCCAGGGTATAGCCTGTAAAATCCGGCGCTGTCTCAAACCAGACGCGTAGTTTAGCATCGCGCTCAAATCCCGCCTGCATGGCTGGAATCAGCACCTGCTCATAGTCGTCCTTCGTTGCCTTGTCGTGCAGGCGAAAGGCCATCACATTTTCCGGAAAATCAGGGATAAATTCGATCATCAGACGTCTCCTTTTGTCGTCGACTCAAAATCTTATTGTCACCAGCCGCTATAACCATACCATACGAACATGCCGAACCTGCGCCCTGATTAAACGCTCTGATGAGGTTTTTGAAATGGCCAAGATGGCAGTATCTCATATATTTCAGGGCAAGGGTATCGGCACAAGGCTGGCAGAGATGAGTCTGGATCAGGCCCGGTACATGGGCCTGAAACACCTGTACCTTGTCTCGTCAACCCGATTGCCGCATGCCGTGCCGACCTATCGCAAGCTTGGTTTCATAGATACAGACCTAGCGCTTCATGAGCTATATGCGCGCTCAGATATCACACTGATCAAACATCTGTAAGTGCCTGTCACCTGCGTCAAACTGTGTGGTTGACCAAACGCCACCACTTTTGTAAAGACCAGTTCAGACTCTGTTTGCAGGTGCGAGGATTCTGCCTGCCCTACGCCTGATTTCAAGGATTTCACACATGAGCGACCCACACGATTCCGCTTCCGACGATTATATCAAGGGCGATATGGACATCAAGCAGCACGAACATACATTCGATTTGTTTGTCAGTATGACCAAATGGGGCAGCCTGCATATCGCCACGCTTCTGGTGTTTCTGGTTATCCTGACCTGCACCAAGATGGGCTTCCTGACTGCACTCATTGTCGCGGCTATTGTGGGCATTGCCGGTTTTTACCTCCTCAAAGGCAAGCCGCAACACTAAGCTACGACTGCTTTGGCTTTAAAACGTCAGGAGCCCGTCTCCGGGCGTTTTATTTTGTCTGACGATCAGTTTGATAAATACAAAAGATGCCGCTCGTACAGTGTGTATTTGCGGCCTTCGCGCAGATGAAAAACGGCCTGTCTCCACCGCTTAAACGTGAATAGCGGGCAGCCACGCAACCCAACTAAGCTTTGACTTAAAACCCGTTTACTCATAAAAACATCACACGCCTTAAGA
>JBAWDM010000226.1:0-2187 GCA_049590735.1 Asticcacaulis sp.
GTCTATCTCAATACGATTGAAATGGGGCCGGGCATCTATGGCGCCGAAGCGGCCTCGCAACACTGGTTTGGCCATAGCGCCAAAACCCTGTCACCGTCTGAGGCCTCACGTTTGGCAGCCATTTTGCCCAGTCCGTTGAAACGTAAGGTGCGCGGTGGCAAAAATGCCGGACGTATTGCTGCCAATGCCCGCACCGTGGTGAATCAGGGTCTGGACGCCTGCGCGGCGGATTAGGTCGCCACTCGTCGCCAAAATTTAGTAAAGGCTGTAACGACCTCTTGACGCCTCTGACTAAATGGCATTGTTTAACCCCTTCAGTGTTTCGGAGGGTGTCATGCGGTCGTATCTGGTATCTAAACTTCTGGTGTCGGGGGCGGTAATGGCCCTGTTGACGGCATGCGCAACCCAGCCATCCGCGCCTGTTGCCGTCGCGGCTATGCCCGCCACGCCCGTTAGTACAGATGTTACAACGCCTGAAAAGCCCACCCCCGCGGAGGCTAAGGCCTTTGTTGATGAAGCAGAGGCCAAGCTGGCTGAACTGGCGGAATATGACGCCCATGTGCAGTGGGTAGGTGCGACCTTTATCACTTATGACACAGAATGGCTGCAAACCCGCGCCGATGCGGAGCTGAATGAGGCGGCGGTTAAATATGCCGTGGCAGCCGCTAAATATAATGATGTCGATGTCGATCCGGTCACGCGGCGCAAACTGAACCTGTTGCGCCTGTCTCAGACCTTGCCGGCGGCGGATAAACCGGGGGCGGCCGCCGAACTGGCGGCGGTCAATACGCGCCTGAACTCGGCCTATTCGACCGGCAAATTCACCTATAAGGGCAAGGTCTATAATCTCGATGAGGCCTCTAATGTCATGGCGGAATCGCGCGATCCGGTGCTGATTCAGGCCATGTGGGATGGCTGGATGGGCATTGCCGCGCCCATGAAGGACGACTACGCCAGGCTGACGGAGCTGGCCAATGCGGGATCAAGGGGGCTTGGGTTCAAAGACACAGGGGCCTTGTGGCGGTCGGGCTATGATATGGACGCCGATGCCTTTGATGCCGAAACTGACAAGCTGTGGACGCAGGTTCAGCCCTTTTACAAGAATTTGCACTGCTATGTGCGCGCCAAGCTTAATGAAAAATATGGCGACAACATCCAGCCGAAAACAGGTCCTATACGCGCCGATCTGCTGGGCAATATGTGGGCGCAGGACTGGTCGAACATCTATGATGTGGTGGCGCCAAAAGACATAAAATCCTCCTACAGCCTCGATAAACTGCTGGTGGCCAAAACATACGACCCGATCAAAATGGTGAAGACGGGTGAGAGTTTTTATACATCGCTGGGTTTTGAAGCCCTGCCGCAAACCTTCTGGGAGCGGTCGCAATTTACCCGTCCGCGCGACCGCGAAGTGGTGTGCCATGCCTCGGCCTGGGACGTCGACAATCTGTCGGATGTGCGTATCAAGATGTGCACGCAGATCAATGCCGAAGATTTCTATACGGTGCACCACGAACTGGGGCATAATTTCTATCAGCGCGCCTATAACCAACAACCTTTCCTGTTCCGCAACGGGGCCAATGACGGCTTCCACGAAGCGATTGGCGATTTTATCGGCCTAAGCTCGGTGACGCCGACCTATCTGCATCAGATTGGCTTACTGGATAAGGTGCCCGACGAATCCGAGGACATTCCGTATCTGCTCAAAATGGCGCTGCAAAAGGTGGCCTTCCTGCCGTTTGGCGCCGAAGTCGACCGTTGGCGCTGGGAGGTGTTTTCCGGCAAGATCACCGAGGCGCAATATAATCAGCGCTGGTGGGAGCTGCTTAAAAAATATCAGGGCTTAAGCGCGCCGGATGTCCGGCCTGCCGACGCCTTTGATCCGGGCGCGAAATACCACGTGGCAGCCAGCGTGCCCTATACGCGCTATTTCTTAGCAGCCATTTTGCAGTTCCAGTTCCAGCGCGCCGCCTGTGAGGAAGCCGGATGGACGGGGCCTTTGGCGCGCTGTTCGGTCTACAATGAACGCGCAGTAGGGCAAAAATTGAATGCCATGTTGGAAATGGGGCAGTCCAAACCCTGGCCGGATGCGCTTGAGGCCTTTACGGGTCAGCGCGACATGGATGCCACCGCCATTCTGGATTATTTCGCGCCTTTAAATACGTGGCTGACTGAACAAAATAAGGG
>JBAWDM010000227.1:0-1715 GCA_049590735.1 Asticcacaulis sp.
GTCTTCGACCGACACGCTGAGCGCATCGAGCGCATCGAGTGCATCGCTCACCGGCTCGACGCTCTGCTCCGGAACCAGCAAACGAAGTTCGAACACGTGCTTCCAGTTCAGCGCTTGTGGGAAGCGAGCCACTCTTCCAGGTAATGGATGTTGGTGCCGCCGGCCATGAATTTGGCATCCACCATCAGTTCGCGATGCAGCGGAATGTTGGTGCTGATGCCTTCGACCACCGTCTCGTTGAGCGCCGTTCGCATGCGGGCCATGGCCTGCTCGCGCGTGTCGCCGTAGGTGATGATCTTGCCGATCATCGAGTCGTAGTTCGGCGGCACGAAGTAGTTGGTGTACACGTGCGAGTCGACCCGCACGCCGGGGCCACCGGGCGGATGCCACATGGTGATGCGGCCCGGCGAGGGCGTGAACTTCCAGGCGTCCTCGGCGTTGATGCGGCATTCGATCGCATGGCCATGCATCTGGATCTGGCGCTGCGTGAACGGCAGCTTCTCGCCGGCCGCGACCATGATCTGCGTCTTGACGATGTCGATGCCGGTGGTGAACTCGGTCACCGGATGCTCGACCTGCACGCGCGTGTTCATCTCGATGAAATAGAACTCGCCGTTCTCGTAGAGAAACTCGAAGGTGCCCGCACCGCGGTAGCCGATCTTCTTGCAAGCCGCCGCGCAACGCTCGCCGATCTTCTCGATCAGCTTGCGCGGAATGCCCGGGGCGGGCGACTCCTCGATCACCTTCTGGTGGCGCCGCTGCATCGAACAATCGCGCTCGCCGAGGTAGACCGCGTTCTTGAACTTGTCGGCCAGGATCTGGATCTCGACATGCCGCGGGTTCTGGAGAAACTTCTCCATGTAGACCGCGCCGTTGTTGAAGGCGGCGGAAGCTTCCGCCTTGGTCATCTGGATCGCGTTGACCAGTGCCGCTTCGGTGTGCACGACGCGCATGCCGCGCCCGCCGCCTCCACCGGCTGCCTTGATGATCACCGGATAGCCGATCGCACGCGCGATGCGCTTGTTGGTGTTGGCGTCGTCCGACAGCTCGCCTTCGGAACCCGGAACGCACGGCACGCCAGCCTTGATCATCGCCTGCTTGGCGGACACCTTGTCGCCCATCGTGCGGATGTTTTCGGGCGTCGGGCCGATGAACTGGAAGCCGCTTTGCTCGACGCGTTCGGCGAAATTGGCGTTCTCGCTCAGGAATCCATAGCCAGGATGGATCGCCTCGGCATCGGTCACCTCGGCCGCCGAAATGATGGCCGGCATGTTGAGATAGCTTTGCGAGGAAGGCGCGGGGCCGATGCACACGGCCTCCTGCGCGAGCTTGACGTACTTGGCCTCCCGGTCGGCCTCGGAGTACACCATCACGGCCTTGATGCCCATCTCGCTGCAGGCCCGCTGGATCCGGAGTGCGATCTCCCCCCGGTTGGCAACCAGAATCTTCTTGAACATGGTCACTCGATGATGAACAGCGGTTGGCCGTATTCGACCGCCTGGCCGTTCTCGCCGAGGATCTGCTTGATCGTGCCGGACTTGTCGGCCTCGATCTCGTTGAGGATCTTCATCGCCTCGATGATGCAGACGGTGTCGCCTTCCTTCACCTGACTGCCGACCTCCACGAACGCAGGAGCGCCCGGGCTGGAAGCACGGTAGAAGGTACCGACCATCGGCGACTTGACGGCATGGCCCGTGGGCGCAGCCGCTTCCGTC
>JBAWDM010000228.1:0-4857 GCA_049590735.1 Asticcacaulis sp.
CTCCCTGCCTTGTGGCGGGGAGCGTTTTTCAATTAGGGCTTCCCACTAACGGCCTTTGGGTATAAAGGGCGCTCTCACATGTTTGAACGCCGTTTGAGTCTCTATGGGGGACTGGCCGCGTTTGCCCGCCTGTCGTGACGGATCGGGCAAAAAGAAAATCGTAGTCAGAGGGGCCGTATGGCAAAAGAAGAGCTTTTAGAATTTCCGGGTACTGTTGTTGAATTGCTGCCAAACGCGACCTTCCGCGTTAAGCTTGAAGAAAGCGGCCATGAAATCATCGCCCATACCGCCGGCAAGATGCGCAAGAACCGCATCCGTGTGCTGGCCGGTGACCGGATTCTCGTCGAGATGACACCTTACGACCTGACCAAGGGCCGTATCACCTATCGCTTCAAGTAAACGGTTCGGCATGACCGAGGCGCGCGCTCCGTTTATTCTGGCCAGTGCCAGTCCGCGCCGCCGTGACCTGCTGGCCCTGATCGGCCTGACGCCCGACAAGATCGTGGCGGCCGATATTGACGAATCCCCTTTCAAAGATGAAACACCGGCGCGGCTGGCCTTAAGATTAGCTGTGTCCAAGGCGCAGGCCTTAGCCGCCACGCAAACCGGCTTTATACTGGCCGCCGATACGGTGGTCTGTGTCGGCAGACGCGTGCTGGATAAGGCTGTGACGGATGCCGATGTCAGTGCCTGTCTTGACCTGCTGTCCGGACGTGGCCATCGCGTTTATACCGGCGTGGCGGTCATCAATCCCCAAGGTAAGCTGTCTTCACGACTGGTGGAAACCCGCCTGACTTTCAAACGTCTCAGTGCCGCCGACAAGGCCGCCTATCTGGCTTGCGGCGAAGGTATCGGCAAGGCCGGAGGCTATGCCATTCAGGGCTTTGCGGGGGCTTTTGTCACGCAACTGGTCGGGTCGTACACCGGCGTGATGGGGCTGCCGCTTTATGAAACGCGCTGCCTGCTCGAAGGAGCGGGGCTTGTGGCAGGCACCGGGTCGTGATCCGGCTTTATTACGAAGCCCGCTTCGGGCTGGCGCGTGGCGCTATCTGTGTCGACGGCATACCCCATCTCTATCTCGAAGGCCTTGAGGCCGATTCCGCTTTAAATTTACTGGGTGTGACCTCTGTTGCGCGCCTCAAAAGCCGTTCCGGGGGCATGGCCTTTATCGCACTTGCGGACGGCCACGACGCAGTACTGGATGCGCCGCAGGAGGCTCTGGCACGGTTGAGCGAAGGGGCCGCGATCGAGATAGAGATCATCGCCGAAGCGCGATCTGAAAAATTGGCGCGGGCCAGACTGATTGGCACGGCTGAGGGCGAACCGCGCCGATTGTCGCCTCTACTGTCCGTAAAAGACCGTTTGCAGGCGCAGGCGCGCACCTGTTTTGGCGACGCCGCAATTGATGGGGCTGAGGATGAAACTGACCTGCTGGATGAAGCGCGCGATACCGCCCTTAACCCGTCAGGTCCCTTGCCGGAGGGGGGGCATCTCAGTGTGGAACGTACACGGGCTTTGATCGCCTGTGATGTGGATGCGGCCGGTGGTGAGGGTATGGCAACGCCCAAAGCCTTTGCCAAAGCCTGTAATGAACGCGCGGTTCAGGACATTGCGCGGCGCTTGCGTTTGTCGGGGCTGGCGGGACTGGTGGTGATCGACCTGATCGGCAGGCGCCATGATGCGGCAAAACTGCACACGCAGTTGCTGAAAGGGTGCGGCCCAGAGGCAGGCCGCATTATTACAGGCCCTATGGGTAAGTTCGGCACACTTGAATTTGTAAGGCCGTGGGGTGCCTGCCCCTTGATGGACACTGTGAAATCCCCACTTAATCAGGCATATTCGCTTTTGCGGCAGGCCGCTAAACTGGCCGAAGCCGATCCGGGCCGTCTGCTGGCCTTGCGGGCTCCTGTTTCGGTGATTGACCAGATCAGGCCCTTGCTGGCGGCGTCCTATGACCCTCTGGCGGCCATTATTCGTCCGGAAGCGGCCTCTAAATCCGAAGTGGTGAGCCTATGATTCGTAAATGTACCCGTTGCCAAAAACCCTATGGTGAAGCGCTGGATGGCGTGGTGAGTGCGGCGCGTGACTATGCGCCTTTTTGTTCCAAGCGCTGCGCGGACGTCGATCTGGTGCACTGGCTGAAGGGTGATTACGTGCTGGACGGCTCAGGCAGCCTGGCGGTCAATGATGAAGAAGATGCACCTGCTGAGGGGCGTGCCATCTTGCCTTATGAAGACGAGGAAGACTGATCGTTCGCAGAGATATCGAAAATTTCATGACTGACTTCGTTACCTGTTATGGAACGATGGTCACGAAGAGGTAGGCTGTAAATATCACCAGATGCACAACGCCTTGCAATATCGTTGTCCGCCCCGTACCGAGCGACAGGATGGACACGATAAAGGATAGTATCAGCAGGGTTATGGATTTTGGGTCCAGACCCAGGGTCAAAGGCCAGCCCATCACAATCGACAGAATGGCCACTGAAGGGATGGTCAGACCAATGGTTGCGAGCGCCGAGCCGAGTGCCAGATTCAGACTGGTCTGAAGGTGGTTACGGCGCGCAGCCTTCACCGCTGCGAGGCTTTCGGGTGCAAGGACCAAAGCGGCGATGACTACACCCACGACCGCAAGCGGCAGCCCTGCGCCGAGCACGGCTTTTTCCAAATGTGAAGATAGCCCTTTAGCCAGAAGCACAACACCAATAAGGGCGGCAATCAGAATGCCGAAGGCTGTCCAGACCTCGCGAGTCGTGGGCGCGACTGCATGATCATCTTCACTGGCCGTGTCGGGCGGCAAAAAGTAATGACGGTGCCGGACGGTTTGTACCAGCACGAAGGTGCCATAAAGGACAAGCGATGCCACAGCAACAAAACCAAGTTGTGCGGGGGTATAGACCGGCCCCGGATGGCTGGATGTGAAATTAGGCAGCACAAGAGACAAGGCTGCCAGTGTCGCCAGCACACGACCGCCAGTACCAGCGTGCCGAAGGGCTCACCAATCTTGTGGGCTATGACCTCCGCATGATGGACGGCAGCCAGAACGCATCCCATCAGGATAAGCGTACCGGCGATAATGCCTGCCGGGCCGAGATAGGTGACCTTGATAAGAACTGCAAAGAGTCCGGCCATTGGCAAAATTAATGACCAGAGCGGCAGCATGCGGTGGTTTGAGGTCTTTGGGTCAGCCATGTCATTTTCCATAATATATGACACCTGACCAGCATTTAGCCCAATTGGTCAATAAGGTTTCTTCGCAATGTCCTGAAACGATGCAGTATGTGCATTTATCTGAAACTCAGAACATCGACGCCATGGCGGCGCCTCGCAAAGGCCTGACATCGCCCCGTATGTTTGCTCTCACTTGCCATAGATATTGCATAGCAAATCGATGACCTGACGGGCAGCATCGTCGGACAGGCGATAATAGATGGTTTGCGCATCGCGCCGGGTCTCAACCAGACCTTCAGCCTTCATTTTTTGAAGATGTTGGGAGGCTGCGCTCTGACTTAAGCCGACTAACTCAGTCAATTCGCCTGCGCTTTGTTCGCCGTCGCTTAGTTTGCACAGGATCATCAGGCGTTGTTCACTGGCCATCAGCCTAAGAAGGCGGCTGGCCTTTTGGGCATTGGCGGCCAGAGCCATTGGGGAAAAATCTTTAATCATGATGCTCGAACTTTACTATCAGGGTCGCCACGCATAACGACATAGATTGCGGGGATTACCAATACAGTCAGAAGGGTTGAGGATAAAAGCCCGAAAAGTAGTGAAATCGCCAGCCCCTGGAAAATCGGATCGGTGAGAATCACCCCCGCGCCGATCATGGCGGCCAGGGCCGTCAGCAGGATCGGCTTGAAGCGCGTGGCGCCGGCGTCGAGCAGGATATCCTGTAAGGGGCGTTTATTGCCTTCGATATCGTACTTATCGGCATGGCGGATGAAATCGACCAGCAGTATCGAGTTGCGCACAATGATACCGGCAAGCGCAATGAAGCCGATCATTGAGGTGGCGGTGAAAGGGGCGCGGAACAGCATGTGGCCGATGACGATGCCAATCAGGGTCAGGGGCACCGGCGTCAGGATGACGAGGGGCAGTTTGAAGCTCTTGAACTGGCCGACGACCAGCACATAGATGCCCAGCAGGGCCACGCCAAAGGCGGCGCCCATGTCGCGGAAGGTGACCCAGGTGATTTCCCATTCGCCGTCCCACAGGACCGTGGCGTGGCTTTCATCCGTTGGCTGGCCGTTGAGCCGTATGGCTGGCATCGGTAGATTACCCCAGTCGGCGGTTTTAATCGCCTTGTCCACCGCCAGAATGCCGTAGATCGGTGCCTCATACTGCCCGGCCATTTCACCTAGTATCATGTCGGCGTCACGGCCGTCACGGCGGAAGATATGCGGGGAGGTCAGGCCCTGTTTCGCGGTCGTCACTTCGCCGAGCGATACCAGACGCGTGCCTGCGGCTGATACCGAGGTCGCTACGGGCATGGATTGCAGGGCCTGATCGTAGGTGCGCTGCGATTGCGGCAAACGCACGGAAATCTCAAGTGGATCACGGCCATCGCCGCGGTTGGAGTAGCCGAGCACCTGTCCGTTCATCAGGGCGCCCAGGGAGGCATAGACCTGGCCGTCCGAGACATTGAGCGCTTCCAACCGCTGGCGGTCGGCGACGATATCAAGGCGCGGTGCCGCCACGCCGTAACTGTCATCGACATCGACGATATAGGGGATGGATTTGTAGATCGCCTTGACCTTTTCGGCGACAGCACGGCGCGTGGCGGCATCGGGGCCGTAGATTTCGGCCAGCAGGGTGGCCAGAACCGGCGGCCCCGGCGGGGCTTCGACAACCTTTAGCACAC
>JBAWDM010000229.1:0-9070 GCA_049590735.1 Asticcacaulis sp.
TCGCCGGACGGGCGTTGGGCAAAGGCGAATTGCGGAGCCAGCGACAAGCCCAGAACCAGCGCCAGAGTCAGGCCGGATGCGGTTATCTTGCTTAAGTTTTTAGTCATAATCGTCCTCACTGTCCTTACTAGATCAATCCCGTAGGCCGGAATATGCGGATCTAAGACGCGCGGCGATAAAAATTATCGCGTTAGAGCCTTTATGACAGAAGCTGTGTGAACTGAAGCTGAATGAAGTGATCAGGCATTTGACGGATTGCAGGCAGTTGTGAGCAGGAAACGATTGGGCTCTGTGCCTGCATGTATTTGTGTATATCTTTGCATAGGCAGGGTTAGTCTGTGTGGGTTAACGTGTGTTTTTTTAACATATTTTTAGATATAGTTGAAATTTACAGTTTATAATCAAATTATACTACGTAATTATATGCATATTAATGAATATATACAAATATATTAACGCATATGTTAATTTTAACTTATTTTTTACATAAAAAATTCAAGGCAAATGGTCGCGTTAACTCTAATTTTATTTCGTGGTGTTGAAATCAACGCATCAACCGCAACGGAGACGCGCAAAAAGCGCGGCATCAAAAAGATGATTACCAACGAAGCAGAGTTCAAGGCCATGCCCCTGCCGACTCCCGATATGGGTGGCGACGACTTGTTCAAGCTGGGGATGATGTATTCAACCGGTCAGGGCGGCGCGCCCGTCGACCTGATTTCGGCCCACATGATGTTCAATCTGGCCTCTATGCGGGGTTCGGTTGAGGCGCAGGTCTATCGTCGCGAACTGTCGCGCGAAATGGATCGTGAAGATATTGCCGAAGCGCAAAAATCCGCCCGTCAGTGGCTGGATGCCGGCCGCATCGGTTGTGCCGCTTAAAAGGCGTCCGGCTTAGGCCGTTTATAGCCTAGTTATTGCCGAAGGTCTTATAGGTGAAGTAATTCATGATGCCGCCCGGGATCACATTATTGACCCACTGTTCCATGAAGACGCCAGCTTCGGCTATATTGGTGCGCGGCACATAGATGATGTCGAAGCGTCTGAGGGCAACCATCTGGCTTGCGCGCCCCTTGAGCGGCGTTTCCAGATCAATAATTTGCCGCATGGCCTGACCGTCGCGGCCCCGGCGTATCAGCAAGACCTGTTTGGCTTTGGAGCTGTGGGTAAAGCCGCCGGCAGCGATCGTCGCCTGAAGGGCATCCATATCCGCCAGCATATCCACCCAGCCCGGATTTTTAACTTCGCCGCCCACCAGAACCCGCATGGGGGCGGTGTCGCCGGGGAAGACCATGACCTGCGGATCGCGCAGGATGTCGGCATAGGCCTGACTGAGTTCATCCTGTAATTGCGGCACGCTTTTGTAGGCGGCCATAATAGGCGCAATCATCGGCAGCATGATGCGGCCATCCGGCCCCACCTGAGTCTGGCGGCTCAGTTCCGGCGCGCCGGGGACGCTGATTTCCAGCTTGTCGCCCGGAAACAACAGATAATAGGGCTCATCATCCGTCCATTGCGCGAAGTCTATGGTGGGCGCCATTGGCATTTTTTCAGCCGCCTGGGCGCGGCCCGATGCCACGCCGCCGGCCGTCATGGCCGCAAGCATCAGGCTGGTATTCAGGAAAAATCGGCGTGTCAGCATGGCGGGTAAGAAGAATCCATCTGTCAGGAATCAGGCGCAATCGCGTTTCTTTAGAGGTAGGTCAGATATGGTAAACATTCGTTAACGCCCGCCGCTCTAATTTGGATCTTAATTGTTTTTTAGCGAGTCGCTGCCCGACCTCAATTTTGTACTGGCCGGAGATCAGAGACTCAAATTACGTGTGGTTCAGGTGGTTTGATGAGGTATAGGGCGATCGTGGGGGCTTTTGCATGTATGATGGCGGGTAAGGCGCATCTGCGTCGCGCGTCCATGTTTGCCTGTATCGCTAAATTTGGCGGGACACGCATATGAGCGCCGAAATGTCTGTCACCACCAGCCGTATTTCCCATATGGGGCTTGGCGATATTATCGCGCTTCTGCTGCGTGAACTGTGGGTCATGCTACTGGTTTTTGCGGTGATTTTCGGCATTGGGGTGGCCGTGGCCCTGTCTATGCACTCCAGCTATACGGCGGGCGCCAGCCTGTTGATGCAGCTCAGTAAAAACTATGTCTATGAACCGGTGGCCGGAGACGCGGCACGCGGCGCAACCGCGACGATTGATCAGGTCGTGCAGTCCGAAGTGGAAATCCTGAATTCGACTGAACTGAAACGCCGTGTGGTCGAAAAGCTGGGTTATAAGGTGATCCTGCCCAGCGACCCCAGCTATTGGACGCCGAAAAACGAAGCCGATAAGGCTGATGCGGAAAAGACGGCCATTAAAGTCATTCAGGACGGGTTTGAAACCTCTACGGCGCCGCAAAATAATGTGGTGCGCTTATCGTTCAAACACGAAGACGCCCGCTCGGCCTCTCTGATTCTGAACACGCTGATTGATGAATATCAGGTCTATCGTCAGGAGGTCTATACCGACTCGACGGGGCCCTTGCTGCAAAAACAAAAGGATGCCTTTGATGCCCGTCTGGCCGAGGCCGATAAAAGCTATCAGGAGTTTCTGGCGCAGAACGGCGTGGGGGATTACCAGACGGCCAAGGCCACCTATGCCAAGATCAGCGATCAGATCACGACCGACATCTATGCCGCGCAAACGCAACTGGCGACTGACAAGGCCAAGCTGAGTGAGGTCAATGCCAATCTGCGCAATATGAATCCGGAGATGAGCCTTGAGCGTGACCTCGATCTGACCGTGCCCAATAAGATATTCGCCCTGCAGCAACAAAGGCAGGATATGCTGACGCGCTATCTGCCGACGGCCCGTCCGGTCAAGGATCTGGAGGCGCAGATTGCCGCCTTGCAGAGCATGATGGATAATGGCCGGGGCATTGGTGAAGCCACGCATAAGATGGGCGTCAACAGCCTGTATCAGAGCCTGATGAGCCAGAAGCTTGATCTGGAGGCGGATATTGCCTCAGTGTCGGGGCGGATCACTCTGCTGAATCAGCAAGGCGTGCAGGTCATGACCAAGTTGCAGGGGCTGATGGGGCTTGAGGCCAAATACAATACCCTGTCGACCGAGCGGGACGCGTTACAGGAGAGCATCAAGACCTTTACGCAGCGTATTCAGGAAAATCAGGCCTCGCAGGAAATGGCCAAGGGCTCGGATGATACGGTGCGTGTGGTGGAAAAGGCCAGCATGCCGGACAAGCCCAAAAGCTTAAAGCGGGTGATCCTGATTTTGTCCTTCCTGTTTGGTGGCTTTACGGCCCTGTGTGCCGGCCTGTTGCGGGTCTATACGCGCAAAGGCTTTTTCAATGCTGAGATGGCGTCGAAAACGCTGGATTTACCGGTGCTGGCACAGGCCCGCGTCAAGACGGCCTAGGCACACAGCTTATGAAAGTTTACGTGTTTACCGTCAGGCCCTTGATCATAAGCTATCACTTTGCGACAGTCCTTAGCAGCGATTCGGCGCAGACCTGATGTGGATATGCGCAACTTGTAGTGGTGCCTATGGTTGATCTGACACGCGAAATGGCCGATCTGATGTCGGCTCTGGGGCATCCGCAAGGGGAGCAGGGGCGCGCACTTTTGTTTGTGTCGGCCTATGGCGGCGAAGGTGTGTCGACCGTGGCGCGCGAATATGCGCGATGCGAAGCGGCCTTCGCCAAGAAACCCATCTGGCTGGTTGATGCGGATATGACTGATCAGACCCAGATGAAGGCCATGTCCGAAGACCCGGAGCGGTTCGGTGCGGCTGGGGGGCTGTGTCAGGCTTCACCGGACGGGTCGCTGTTTTTCAGTCTGGTACCGCCGGGACGCGATGCGGCGGGAAAGCCGGTCGCCGATGATGCCTATCTGGTGGGACGGTCTTTTCTGGGGCGGCGTCTGTGGGTGACGCGTTTTCGGCAAAACAAGCTGATGCCGGGTCAACGCGTGAAAATATCGGATACGGCGGATTACTGGCAGGCTTTGCGCCGCCATGCCCAGACCATTATTGTCGATGCCCCCGCCATGGAGCGTTCGGCCAGTGTGCTGCAACTGGCGGCCCACATGGATGGTGTGGTCATGGTCATCAGTGAGGGCGAGGGCGAGGTTCAGGCGCGCATCAATCTTAAAAATGATATTGAACTGGCCGGTGGTCGCGTATTGGGCATGGTTTATAATCGGGCGCGACGCATTGTCGGTGGCGCAACGAGGCGGCCGCTGGGGCGGTCCGCGGCCCTTTGACACCCTCTGCCTACGCCCGTTCCGAAGGGTTCTTAGCCGGTCTGAAAGCGGACTGGGGCGATAGCTGGTTCTCGCTTTTGCTGGGGGTCGGGCTTTTGTTTGCGTTTTCGCAGGCCTGGCTGTGCCCTATTTTTGGCTATGATACCGATCAGGTGGCGTCAGGTGCGGCGATCCGCGATTTTTATCTGCCATTTTATCTGTGCGGCGTGGTGCTGGCTCTGATTTGCTGGCGGCAGATGTTCAATGCGGTCTGGCGTACGCCGCTTCTGATGGCCCTGCTGGTGATGTGCGCCTTGTCCTATCTGTGGTCGATTGATCCGGGCGGCACGCTGCGGCGGTTGATTGCGCTGATCATGACCGTATTGGCCGCCTATGCACTGGCGGCGCGTTTTAGCTGGAAGCATCTGTGCGAAGTGGTGGCTGTGGCGTTTTTGATCATGGCCATATTGTCGCTGATCATGATCTTTGTTTTTCCGGAAAAAGGCCGCATGCAGGAGCTGTTTCCCGGTGCGTGGCGTGGTGTGTGGCTGGAAAAGAACAATCTGGGGTCGTGTATGGCGATCGGGTTTGTGGCGGCGGCGGCGGCGGCCCTGCATAATCCCAGCCGTCGTTTGATGTGGTGGGGGCTGGCGGCCCTGATGGCCTTTATGACCGTCATGTCGACATCCAAAACCTCATTGATGAGCATGATGATCGGCCTTGGCGGGATTATCTTTATCTATCTGGCGCGCAGAGGCCCGATCACAGGCATTGTGTTGACCTGGCTGGCCCTGACCGGTCTTTTGAGTGTGGGGGCGGTGATTATTTTTGCACCCGATCTGATTTTCATGCTGCTGGGCAAGGATGCCACCCTGACGGGTCGCACCTTTATCTGGGACGGGATTGCGCGGGTCATGGAGGCGCATCCCTGGCTGGGTTATGGCTATGGCGTGGTGTGGACCGATGAGGGGGACTATGCGCCACTAGCCAAGATTACCGCCGTGGCCGGATTTCGCGCCTATCATGCCCATTCCTGCTGGTTTGAGGTGTGGCTGGCTTTGGGGATTGTCGGGCTGGTGATCTGGGCTTTGATCTTCGCTGAGATATGGATCAAAGGGCTTTATCGCAGCTATCGCGGCGATGGGGGATATTTTGCCCTGCCGATGATCGGCATATACAGCCTGTCCAGCCTGACCGAAAGCATGGCCTTAAGCTGGAATGATTTGCGGTGGTGCCTGTTGGTGATGGTTCTGGTCAAGCTGTCTTTGCCGGAGGATAAGAACAGCAACAATCTGGGATTTTTATTCGGACGGGCTTAAAGCCTGTGCGCGTCTGGCGCCTTCGGCATAGGTGACAATTTCAAACCCCATGTCCAGCGCCTGCGTGATCAGGCGATCCAGAACCTCCGGCGTGCAGCCCCAGCCGGAAGGGCTTTCGCGGACATCATGGGTGTATAGCACCAGCCAGGCCTGTTGCTGTTTGGCGCGTTCCAGCCACCGCATTGCCACCGCTTCGCCGTCCGCGCCTTCAATGCCGACGGCGGGGGTCTGGTTGAGGTCTGTGCCGGTGGTGATCAGACCGTGATGCAGGCCGCGAGAGGCCAAAAACCGCGATTTCAGCACCGATTTAGCCTGAGGCGACACATCACCATACGGATAGGCAAAGGTGGTGGCGACCGGAAAACCATTGCCAGCAAAGGCTTTTTGGTTCTGATCCAGATTGGCGGTGATGGCCGCTTTTGACGCCTTGCCGCAATCCAGATGGTCATGCGTATGGCAGGCGATTTCATGGCCATTCGCGGCCAGCCTTCGGATATCGTCGGCCTGAGTATAGGCGCCGAGATGGCTTTGGCCGCCCATCAGGCCAGACGAGATAAACCATGTGCCGCACGCATTATGTTTTTCCAGAATGGCGGCACCGATCTGCGCCGACGAGACAGGGGCGTCATCAAAGCTGATTGTCAGCAGGGGACGGGTCAGGCTCAGGCTGGCGGGGCGTTTATGCACCAGACGCGCCAAACGGCGACGTAATTTGCCGTAAAGGGATCGGTCAGCGCTGTAGGGGGTGGCAGAAGTCATTATACAACCTGCGAATAGAGGGCGGCGCGATACAGGCGCAGAGCAAAGGCGCGGACGCTCAGGGGCATGTACGCGCTGAGGGCCACGGCCCTGATCAGCGTACGCCACAGGCCCATCAGGGGCAGGCGTTTTAAGAGCCGCGCGGCCTTATAGCTAGGGTATTGCGCGACAATATCGGGATGCTTAGCGATAACGCGTGCGAAATTGCCAACCGATTGCTCATATTTGCGCGCCAGTGTCTGCGGCGTATCGAGTCCCATATGGGTGGCTGTATTGTCGATATGGCCGATACCGAAACGGCTCTGGACGCGCATGGCCCATTCGACATCTTCCCAACCCCAGCCGGTAAAGGCCGGATCAAAACCCTCAGAGGCAAAGACATCGCGGCGCACCAGCAAATTGGACGTAAAGACGTATTTTTCAGGGTGAAGGCGGCGTTCAGAAGCTGTCAGGCAATCGCTTTGGCCGGCCATGCGCTTATGCAGGGCGACATGCGCGCTGTCGGGTGCCTGAAGGAGCGAAAAGCCGCCAAACACCACCGGCGTGTCTTTCTGGGTCTGCGCCAGCCAGCGATCGAGAAACCCGTCTTCGTCGGGCAGCATGTCGGCATCGAGAAACAGGAAATACGAACCGCGCGCGGCCTCAGTCAGACGGTTGCGACCCTTAGCGCGGCCTTCATTGACGGGCAGGGTCATCAGCTGACAGGCAAGCGGGCTTTGGGCGACGAAATTGCGGATTTGCGCCGTCAGGTCAGGCATGGCTGAGCCGTCATCAATCAGGATGACTTCTACGGCGGCCGGATCGCGGCTGTGCAGGCTGTGCAGCAGGGGCAGGGCGGATTCCTTGTAAAAAGGGATCAGCACCGACAGACGCGGTGTCACGGCGGCAAAGCTATCATTGTGAAAAAATTGCGGCTGGGTCATGCGGCTAATCTGCCCTTAAGCCGGTTAACAAGGCTTTGCGCCACAGGGCGGATATTGTTGAGATTGAGCCCGTAGGCCAGCGCGCCATAGACAAGAACGCCGGTTGTACCTTTCAGGATCAGTTCTGCTATGGGGGCGCTAAAGCGGTCATGGCCGGGCAGAAGGGCGACTGCGGCCATCATGATCAGGGCGCTGAGGAGGATCTTGCCGAGATCCACCACGGGAACGGGCAGGCGCAACGTCCTGAGGCCCAGAAGCCATGAGGCCAGCATGCCCAGCCCGAAACTGATACATGAGGCCACCGCCGCCCCCATTAGACCCATGCGCGGAATGAGCAGGACATTGAGGGCGATATTGCTGATGGCGGGTACGGACATGGCAACAATCAACAGCCTTGTCTTTTTCGACAGGGTAAAGGCCTGCAGGAAATAATAGGTGTTGAGGCCGGAAAACAAGGCACCCAGACTGATGAGGGGCGTGACCAGAAGGGCCTGTTGGCGCAGGCCTTCGCCAATCAGCAGGGTGCCAAGGGCCGGCGCCACCATGATCAGACCTCCTACGGCCGGAAACAGCACAAAGGCCATGGTGCGCAGCTGGAGGCTGGCGGTTGCTTTGAGGCCGTCGAGGCCTTCGTGCTCAAGCGCGTGGATGAGGGCCGGGCCACCGGCAGCGCCAAACCAGATGAACAGGACATCGAGGATGCGTGATGCCAGAGAAAAGCCGGCATGATAGGCGCCGGCCTCCGAGTCGTTGAGGAAATAGGCAATCAGGAAACGATCCGCCGTATAGAGGGCAAGCGTCAGGATCAGGCTGGCCGAGACCGGAAAACCGTAATGGGCATAGAGTTTCGCCTTATCAGGGCTGAAACGGCCTTTGAGTGCGCGGCCCCAGTCTTCGCGGGCGACAAACGGCAGGCACATCAGCGCGATCAGGCCGCCACCCACAAGCGGCGAAGCCCCGCCCAGACCTAACATAGCGCACACCACGCCCAGCCCAAAACCACCGACCGTCTGCACCATGTCGAGGAGGGAGGCGGCCCCCACGCGGCCTTCGGAGCGGCGCTGCTCCTGCACCAGCTTGATGAGAGAACGAAAAGCTACGCAGCCCAGTGACAGGCCCATGGCCAGTTTCAGGGCGGCGCCGGACGGGCCATGCACCGGCCACAGCCACAGGCCCAGGGCGCAGATCAGGCTGAAGGCGATCAGCACCCCAAAGAACAGGCGATAGACCGTGCCATAAAGCTCAGGGGCTAAGCGGTCTGTGCGCGATTCGGCCGGATAGAAGCGCGCCATGGCGGCTTCCAGCCAGGTGAAAAACAGGGTTTGCCCCAGACTGGCGATACCAAAGGCCATGGCGTAGCGGCCATATTCATCCGGTGTCAGGACGCGGGTGAACACCATCAGAGCCGCGAACCCGATTACGCCTTGCAGGATATTGGCAGGCAGATAGCCCCATAGCCCTCTAGTAAACATCGGCGGGCCGTAAGCGAAGGGAACGGGAGGAGCGCATCATCTGACCGTTTTTACATCCCCAAGCAGGCAGGGAATGGTCATGGCCATGATATAAAGGTCAAACCAGATGGAATGGCGTTCGATATATTCGACATCCAGCGCAATACGGCGGCGCACATCTTCGGCATGATCCAGCGGGCCGCGTGAGCCCTTTATGGCGGCCCAGCCGGTCACGCCCGGTTTCATGCGATGACGCCAGGCATATTCCGCGACCAGACGGGCGGATTCGTCAGGCCCCGTGCGCATGCCGATGGCGTGGGGACGTGGACCAACCAGCGACATTTCCCCGATCAGCACATTGAACAGTTGCGGCA
>JBAWDM010000230.1:0-6410 GCA_049590735.1 Asticcacaulis sp.
CCTTTGCGCATGGTTACCGGCGCTATGAGTGGAAGTGCGACCAGTTAAATGCGCCTTCCAATCAGGCGGCCCTGAGACTGGGCTTTCAGTTTGAGGGCGTGTTTCGCAATGCCGTTGTTTATCGTGGCCGCCGCCGTGACACGGCCTGGTATTCGGTGATTGTCGAGGACTGGCCACAGGTCAAAACGCGCTTAGAGGCCTGGCTGGACCCGGCCAATTTTGATGGCGATGGACAGCAGAAAACGCGGTTAAGCGCCTCACTGCCCGCGTAAGCCCATTTGGCCGTCTTTCGGCGGTTCCGTGCAATTGAAATTGCGCACAGACCTATTCTGGTTTACTTCGCTGGTTTACGCCCGCAATCAGCAACTGACTTTATGAAATCCGGACTATAGCCTATGTCGCACAATACTTTTGGTCATCTTTTCCGCGTCACCACCTGGGGCGAAAGCCACGGGCCAGCGCTGGGCTGCGTTATTGATGGCTGTCCGGCGGGGATTGCGCTGTCCGAAGATGACATTCAGTGGGCGATGGATCGCCGCAAACCGGGCGGATCGCGCTTTGTGACTCAGCGCCGCGAAGCCGATGCCGTAAAGATTTTGTCCGGCGTGTTCGAAGGGCAGACAACCGGCACGCCGATATCCATCCTGATTGAAAATACCGATCAGCGCTCAAAGGATTATGGCGATATCGCGCAGGCCTTCAGGCCCGGTCACGCCGATTACACCTATTTCGCCAAATACGGCATTCGTGATTATCGCGGTGGCGGCCGTTCATCAGCGCGCGAAACGGCCGCGCGTGTCGCGGCGGGCGCTGTGGCGCTTAAGGTCTTGCGCACCCTGATCGGCGAACAGGTTCAGGTGCGTGGCGCTTTGGTGCAATTGGGCGCACACAAGGCGGCGCGCGGCAACTGGGATTGGGATGAGATCGGACGCAATGCTTTTTTCTGCCCCGATCCGGCATCGATCACCCTGTGGGAAACCTATCTTGATGACATCCGCAAGGCGGGATCATCTATCGGCGCGGTCGTGGAAGTACAGGCTGAGGGCATCCCTGCCGGTTGGGGGGCACCCATCTATGGCAAGCTGGATTCGGAACTGGCCATGGCGCTGATGAGCATCAATGCCTGCAAGGGCGTGGAGATCGGCGAAGGCTTTGGCGCGGCGGTTTTATCAGGCGAAGACAATGCCGATGAAATGCGCATGGGGCCGGACGGGCCGGAATTTCGCAGCAACCATGCCGGCGGCATATTGGGTGGCATCTCAACGGGTCAGACGGTTGTGGCGCGCATGGCGTTAAAGCCCACCTCCTCCATTCTCAACAAACGCGACAGTATCGACAAGACCGGAAAAGAGGTTGAACTGCTGACCAAGGGCCGCCACGATCCATGCGTCGGTATCCGCGCGGTTCCGGTGGCCGAAGCCATGATGAGCTGCGTTTTGCTGGATGCCTTCCTGCGTCATCGTGGCCAGAATGGTGATGGCGCACATACTGTCGGATAAAATGAGCGCCACTATTGTAATAGTGTAAGTTACACATATATAGGGGGTCACATGCTCATGAGGGAGAGTTATCCATGATCGACAAAAGACCTTTTCATACACTCGGTGGCGCTAACCACGGCTGGCTGAACGCTAAGCACCACTTCTCATTCGCCTCCTATTATGATCCCGCCCGGATGGGCTGGGGGTCGATCCGCGTCTGGAATGACGATGAAATCGACGCCAAATCCGGCTTCCCGCCGCATCCGCACGACAATATGGAAATCATTACCTATGTCCGTGAAGGCGCCATCACCCATGAGGACTCATTGGGTAATAAGGGTCGTACCGAAGCCGGTGATGTGCAGGTCATGTCGGCCGGCACAGGCATCCGCCACGCCGAATATAATGTCGATGATGTCAAAACGACCCTATTTCAGATCTGGGTGCAACCGTCAGAACGCGGTCATAAGCCGCAATGGGGCGCCAAGCCCTTCCCTAAGGCCGACCGCGCCGGTAAATTCGTCGCCTTGGCCTCCGGGTTTAACGACGATGCCGACGCCTTGAAAATCCATGCGCAGGCGCGTTTACTGGGGGCGACCCTGCTTAAGGATCAGGCGGAAATCTATACGCCGATTGTGACAGGTAGCCCGCGTCACCTCTATCTGGTCGTGGCGCGCGGTAAGATAAGCGTTAATGGCGTCGAACTGGAGGCCCGTGACGGGGCCGCCATCAAGGATGAGGCCACGCTGGATATTCGTGCGCTCGAAGATGCCGAAGTCGTCCTGCTGGATGCGGCATAACAATACGCCTGATGCGCGAATTTCTGACTTGATCAACCTTTGGAAGGTGCTAATCTGCACTTTCCGAAGGTTTTTCGAATGTCCGGCACCCAAAGACGTTTTATGATATTGCGTTTGTCCTTTTTCATGACCGCACTGCTTTTGGCAGCCTGCTCGCCTAAGGTGGCCGAGCCCATCAATGAGGCGGCTTCTGTTGTCGCCTCACATATTGCGCCGCCGATCGACACCCCGTCTCCGGCGCATTATCTGGGCGGTGTTAATCTGGATGAACCGCTCACCATTCTGGGGGCGGAACCGTTCTGGAACATCAGCTATGGTTCCGGGCGCGTGGTCTTTTCCAGCCCCGATTCTCACGAAAGCCGGACAACGCAAACGCCTTTCCTGCTCAATAATGAAGGGGCGGCCTGGCATGGTGACGGCATGGACATCTATCTGACGCCGCGCCATTGTTCGGATGGTATGAGTGAGCGCCGCTATCCCCTGACGGCCATTGTGCAGATCGGTGAGACGAAACTTAAAGGCTGCGCTGCTAACACTAATTTTTTAGGCAAAACTCCACCCTAGTGGCCATTTATTTCAAACCCACCAGCTTGTGCGTTTGAATACTCATGCGCCATTGCGGATGATCAAGACAATAATCAATAACAGTCTGCGTATTGGCAGATTGATCGGCATTATCCATCGGTTGCAGATAATAGCGCTCAAAATCCAGCGCCAGAAAATCAGACGGATCAACGCCCGCCTGCGGCCAGACCAGTTTTAGCTCCTGACCCCGCGTTTGATGCAACCGGTTATCGGCCTTGGGGCTGACGCAGATCCAGTCAATTCCATCCGGGGCCTTCAGGGTGCCATTGGTTTCAACCGCGATGAAATAACCGGCCGCCTTGACGGCTGCGATCAGGGCCGCATCCAGTTGCAGGAGAGGCTCACCGCCGGTAAAGACCACGGCTTTGCTGTCGGCACGGCCATCGCCCCAGACCGCATCAAGTGCTGTAACGACATCGGCTGGGTCTGCGAACTTACCGCCATTTTCGCCGTCTGTACCGACAAAATCCGTGTCGCAGAAATTACAGGGGGCCGTGGCGCGATCCTGCTCACGACCGCTCCATAGGTTACAGCCGGCGAAACGCGCAAAAACATTGACGCGCCCGGCCTGACCGCCCTCACCTTGCAGGGTCAAAAAGATTTCTTTGAAGGCATACATAAGGCTGCTTTACCGCCAAATGCCGGCTGTGGCTATGCGACTTGGGGATAGACAGGTCATTTTGCAGCCATGAAGCGCTCAAAACCTGTTTTGCGCAACAAACAGGCCGGGCATTCGCCGCAGCCATAGCCCCACTCATGACGCGCCCCCCGCACGGCCTTATAGCAGGTCGTCGTTTCTTCGAGGATAAGATCAACCAGAGCCTGCCCGCCCAGTTCAAGCGACAGGTCCCAGGTCTGCGCCTTATCCAGCCACATCAAGGGTGTATGAATTTCAAAGGGCCGCGCCACACCCAATTGCAGCACTTTTTGCATGGCCTGAAGCGTGTCATGACGGCAATCCGGATAGCCGGAAAAATCCGTTTCGCACATGCCGCCAATTAAATGATCATGACCGCGCCGGTCGGCCACCGCCGCCGCATAGACGAAAAAGACCAGATTACGGCCCGGCACAAAGGTGGATGGCAGGCCGCGTTCGGTCATCACAATTTCGGTTTCGCGCGTCAGTGACGATTCGGCCACCTCACCAAAACCGCGCAGGTCGCAAACATGATCCTGCCCCAGCCGCGTTGCGGCCAAGGGATAAACATCGCGGAATTTCTCAAGCACGGTGGTGCGGGTCGTCATCTCAATGGCGTGGCGCTGGCCGTAATGAAAACCAATGGTTTCCACGCGCTCGAACCGCTTTAAGGCCCAGGCGAGGCAGACGCTGGAATCCTGTCCGCCGGAAAACAGGACAAGCGCGGATTGACGGGCAGGCACATGATCCAGAGACGCGGACATGGAAGAGACTTTCAAATGTGATCAGAGGATTTTAAAAGGCCGTCTTTGATCAAAATTGCAAGGTTTTTTTGACCCTTAAGGCGGCTCAGCCAGAGTTTCCGTTGACGTACATGTAAGTACCGGGGATGCTGTCCTGCATGATCTGATGACGGCGTGGCACAGGTCGAGGGCGTACACGCGTATTTCCTGACACGTTGAACCGGCGAAGATCAACTATCGTTTTGATGGTATTTTAACATTGAACAATCCATAATTGATGTTACTCCTTGTGACCTCATGATGCCATTCATCATGATTCCCTGTCATAAATTGTGGAGATGCTAAAAATGTCGAAAGAAAAAAAACTAAGTATTGCCAAGGGCCTGTCAGCACAACTTCATGCAACCGAAGAAGCCATTGATACCGCAATGGCCGAAGCCGCCAATCTGATTGAAACCTATGTCACCTCACGCCGGGCGATTCGCATGTCCACCATGATCGGCAATGAGGTTCATCAAAATACCCTTAAGGCCATGATGGCGCTGAATTCGGCGCAAACTTATATGACGGCGGCTCATGAGAATCTGACATTGGTACAAACTCAGGTCGGCTTGGGCGCCCATGCAATTATGCCGGCCACGGACAAGCCACCCCGCGGCGCCGGTGTTGACAATGAGCCTGAAATCACGCCGCAGGATGCGATAGCCGCGCAGTAACCGCGCCTCTTCCACCTATACAGGAATCACACCTTTATCGGTCTGACTATGGGACATCTGTGCCCGAAACCCTTCTAAAGTCAGACCGGTATGCTGCAATCCTTCACCGCCATTCTGGGCACCGTAGCCGTCCTGTTAATTTGCCTGCTGGCGCTTATCATTGGTGGCAAGCGTGAACGTATAGGCGCTGCCCTGTATCTGGGTGTCTATATTTTTATCAGCACCCTTAATTTAACAGGTTTTGAGGCTCTGAAAATTATCAATACCGGAGGCGATCTCTTATGCCTGATCGGCTTTATAATCTTATGCTGGAAATCGCCGCATCCCTGGCCCTTATGGGCCGCCGGTTTTCAGCTCGCCTCGCTGGCGGCCGATTTGTCCGCTCTTATGCACGCCACCATCTATCCGTGGGCCTATCTCACCGTCCTTATCGCTTCGGCGTACGGTGTGTTGTTGGCCTTACTGATCGGGACTTTTGCCGCCGTCGCCCACCGCAAATCAAGCCAGCGCGTTACACGGGATACGTCAAACGAATAAAATCCCATAAATAGGCTAATTTTCCTAATTATGCACTTTACGTAGTGCGGTGAATTGATATATTTGGGCTATGGAAAATCACGGCCACAACAACCCGATCTATAACAACGAAGATGCAGCCCGCGCGCACCTCGAAGGCCTGATGTGGCCAGATGGCCCGATCTGCCCTACCTGTGGAGTCGTAGACGAAGCCACCCTTATGAAGGGCAAAAGCCATCGGAAGGGCGTCTATCAATGCCGCGCCTGTCAAAAGCCGTTTTCAGTAACGGTCGGCACCGTGTTCGAGTCCTCGCATATCCCGCTTCATAAGTGGGTCTACGCCTCGCACCTCATGGCCGCATCAAAGAAGGGCGTAAGCGCACTCCAACTGCAACGTATGCTTGGCCTAGGTTCCTATCGTTCAGCGTGGTTCATGGCTCACCGCCTGCGTGAAGCCATGGCGGATCGTAATCCATATAGCCCACTTGGTGGCGAAGGCAAGATCGTTGAGGCTGACGAGACCTATTATGGTCCGGTGAAAGACGCCGCTACTGAGCGTACGTCTGGCAAGAAATACGGCCACTCCAAAAAGGGTCGTGGTCCCGCCAACAAGCGTGCGGTCATTGGCTTGGTGGAGCGTGGCGGCAAAGCTCGTATGTTCCATGTCGGCAATGCGGACAAGGCCACTGTCTCCGCTATCGTTCGTGAGAACGTTGACCCAGGATCACGCCTGCACACAGACGAGAGTCGCCTTTACAAGGGCGCTGACGCTGTGTTTGCGACTCACGAAACGACCAAGCACAGCAAGGGCGAATATGCCCGTGGCGATGTGCACTCAAACAGCGTGGAAGGATTCTTTGGCGTGTTCAAAAAGGGCATGAAGGGCATCTATCAGCACTGCGACGAAAAGTACCTGGGGCGCTATCTTGATG
>JBAWDM010000231.1:0-7399 GCA_049590735.1 Asticcacaulis sp.
GTTTTGGGTCCTGAGCTACTATTTTGGGAAAAGTCTTTATGACACGAGCTAAGTTTGCAAATCTGGCCACCGCCGTATCGGTTCTGGCGCTATCCTTCGGTGGTTTCCATGCAGCGCAGGCCGAAAGCCTGAATGACGCCATTGGCATGGCCTATACGCAAAACCCCACCCTGAAACGCAGCCGTGCTTCGCAACGTGCCACGGACGAAAACTACGTGCAGGCGCGCTCGCAACTGGGGCCTAACCTGAGCGCAGATGCGAATGTCAGCTATAATGACCGCTCGGATATTGCCGGTAATCGCTCCTACAGCAGCGCCAGCCTGTCGGTTAATCAGACCGTTTTTGCTTCCGGTGGTCTGGCGGCCTCGCTGGATGCCTCTAAGGCGAGTGTCAAGTCAGGCAGTGAAAGCCTGCGGTCGACCGAATCAGCCGTCCTTCTCGATGTCATCAGCGTTTACACCGCCGTACGTCGTGACCAACAGGCTTTGAGCATTTCGCAGGACAATTACGACATTCTCAAAAAACAACTGGATCAGACTCAGGCGCAGTTTGAGGTCGGGCAGCTGACGCGTACCGATGTGGCGCAGTCTCAGGCCCGTCTGGCATCCTCTGCTGCCGGTCTGGCGCAGGCGCAGGCGCAACTGGATTCGGATCGTGCCAGCTATGTGGCCATTGTCGGCCAATCGCCTGTGGCGCTTGAGGTTGAGCCGGCCTTGCCGGGTATGCCGGCGGATTTCGATGCGGCTCTGGCCGCCGCAGAAGCTAATAATCCCGATCTGAGCAGCGCCCTTTATGCGGCCGATGCGGCTAAGGCGCAGGTGCGTTCGGCGCGTTCGGCTTATGGCCCGACCGTTTCTTTATCGGCCAGCACAGGCGGCAGCGCGCCGACGGGCAATCTGGGCAACTTCATGGATAATGACGCCACATCGGCCGGTGTGCGGCTGTCCATCCCACTGTACAGCGCCGGTATGATTAGCTCACGGGTTCGTCAGGCGACGGAAACCTATAATGCGCAATTGGCCACAGTGGATGTGGTGCGTCGTCAGGTCGTGTCCTCAGTGGCGCAGGCCTGGTCGCAAATGCTGGCGGCCCGTTCGGCGGTGGCCTCGAACAAATCGCAGGTGGATGCCGCCAAGGTGGCGGCCGAAGGCGTTCAGATCGAACAAAGCGTGGGCCTGCGCACCAATATCGAAGTGCTGAATGCCCAGCAGGAGCTGAAATCCGCTCAGTTGGCGCTGATTGAGGCGGAACGGAATGAATATGTGGCGGGTGGGCAACTCCTGTCCGTTGTCGGTGGACTGACGGCTCAGGCCTTTGTGCCTGACATTGAGGTCTATGATCCCCAGACTAATTTTGACCGCGTCAAGGGCAAGGGCGGTTCACCCATTGCGCCGATCATTCAGGCTCTGGATTCGCTGGCGTCCGGCGGTAATTAAGCGCCGGGTTTGCCGGAGCCGGTGGCAGGTTTAGTCACAGAAAATTCGTCATTTAGATGAAAATTCGCCACCAAAAACCCTCTTAAGTGGTTGCCAAAAGTGGCAAATACGTGTCACCTGCGATAGGCTTCAGTTCCCGAACCCGATTCGCAGCAGTTAAAAAAACATGGCAGAACAATCCGCACACGAACCGACAATGGAGGAAATCCTGGCCTCTATTCGCCGTATCATCTCGGAAGATGACGCGCCGGAAGACGCGAAGGCTGAACCCGAAGCGGAGATAGACGAACCCGAAGCCGAGGCGGAAGCCCCTGAGCCGGAAGCTGTTGAGGAAGCGGAGGATGAACCCATGGCCGAGATGGATGCAGATGATGATGTGCTTGAGCTGACGGAAACCTATGAAGCGCCTGAGTCTGTGGCGATTGGTGATCTGGAAGCCTATACACCGGCGCCTGCGCCGGAACCCGCGCCTGTCGCGGCGGCGCCTAAGCCTGCGCCAGAACCGGTTAAATCCAGCAGTGGTCTGGTCAGCGAATCGACCGAATCCAGAGCGGCCTCGACTTTCAGCAGCCTGACCAGTTCGCTTCTGGTGCCATCAAGTGACCGGACGCTTGAGGATGTAACGCGTGACCTGTTGCGACCGCTTCTGCAAGCCTGGCTGGATGAAAATCTGCCGGCGATTGTCGAAGAGCAGGTGCGCATCGAGGTGGAGCGCATTGCCCGCCAAAGCCGCCGTTAAAAGCGCAAGCCTTACCGGGTGTCTAAATCATAGATTTTCCTGAATCTATTTGTTAAGAGAGCGGCGTCACCTGTGTGGCCCGCTCTTTTTTATATTTTTCGTAAAAGACCATGTTAGAAAAAAACTTCGACCCTGCCGCCGTTGAGCCACGCCTGTATCAAAAATGGGAAGAGTCGGGCGTATTTGCCCCGATTGACGATCCGGCAGCCGAGACGTTTTCTATCGTCATTCCGCCCCCCAATGTGACGGGCATTCTGCATATTGGTCACGCGCTGAATAATACCTTGCAAGATGTTCTGGCGCGGTTTGAGCGGATGCGCGGCAAGGCAGTTTTGTGGTTGCCGGGCACAGACCATGCCGGTATCGCCACGCAGATGGTGGTGGAACGGCAATTGGCGGCCGAGGGGATCAAGCGCCGTGATATGGGCCGCGACGCCTTTGTGGCCAAGGTCTGGGACTGGAAGGCGGAATCGGGTGGCACTATTGTCGGTCAGATGCGCCGTCTGGGGGCGTCCTGCGACTGGTCGCGGGAACGGTTTACGCTGGATGACGGTCTGTCGGCGGCTGTGCGTAAGGTTTTTGTGCAGCTTCATAGGGACGGCCTGATGTACCGCGATAAGCGGTTGGTCAATTGGGACCCGCAGTTCCAGACGGCGATTTCTGATCTTGAGGTTGAGCAAAAAGAGGTCGACGGCCATTACTGGCACTTCGCCTATAAATTAGCGGATGGCGTGACCTATCAGCACCCCACTATTGACGATGAAGACCGCGAAACGTTTGAAACGCGCGACTATATCGTCGTCGCCACCACGCGCCCGGAAACCATGCTGGGCGATACCGGCGTGGCTGTGCATCCCGACGATGAGCGCTATAAGGACTTGGTTGGCAAGTTTGTGATCCTGCCGATCACGGGGCGTCGTATCCCCATAGTGGCTGACGAATATGCCGATCCGACCAAGGGTTCCGGCGCGGTTAAGATCACGCCTGCGCATGATTTCAACGATTTTATGGTCGGGAAACGTCGAGGTCTGGCAGCCATAAACATCTTGGATACTCAAGCTCGAATACGGGATAAATTCGAAATTGGCAGTCCGGCAATTACACCAATTGGTTTTGGCGAGGAAGTAATTCCGGAGGAATTACGTGGTTTGGAACGTTTCGCCGCGCGCAAGGCTATCATCGCCCGCGCCGAAGACGAAGGCTGGCTAAAGGCTGTTGAAAAGACCAAGCATATGGTGCCACATGGCGACCGTTCGGGTGTGGTTATCGAGCCCTATCTGACCGATCAGTGGTACGTCAATGCGGGTGAATTGGCGAAAGAAGCCATTGCCGCCGTCGAAGATGGCCGCACGGTTTTTGAGCCTAAGAACTGGGAAAAGACGTACTTTGAGTGGATGCGCAATATCGAGCCGTGGTGCGTGTCGCGCCAGCTCTGGTGGGGCCATCGTATTCCGGCCTGGTATGCTGAGGACGGCTATATTTTCGTGGCTGAAACTGAGACTGAAGCTCACGCGCAAGCCAAGGCCCACTACGGTAAGGCGGTCACGCTGCGTCAGGATGAGGACGTCCTCGATACCTGGTTCTCATCGGCGCTGTGGCCGTTTTCGACGATGGGCTGGCCGGAAAATACCGAAGACTTAAAGCGTTTTTATCCGACCCATACGCTGATTACGGGCTTTGATATTATCTTCTTCTGGGTCGCCCGCATGATGATGATGGGGCTGCATTTCACAGGTAAGGCCCCGTTCAAGCGTGTCTTCATCAATGCTCTGGTGCGCGACGACAAGGGCCAGAAAATGTCCAAGTCCAAGGGCAATGTGATGGACCCCTTGGTGCTGATCGACGAGTTCGGCGCCGATGCCCTGCGCTTTACGCTCACCGCCATGTCGGGGCAGGGGCGTGATATCAAGCTGGCCAAGCCGCGCATCGAAGGCTATCGCAACTTCTCGACCAAGCTGTGGAACGCCACGCGCTTCACGCAGATGAATGAATGTGCGCGTGTTGAAGGTTTCGATCCGTCGACCGCCAAACTGACCCTCAGTCGCTGGATCAGGGGCGAGGTGCAGAAGACGCTTATCGCCGTTACCGAAGCGCTTGAGGCTTGCGCCTTTGATGTGGCCGCCAGCGCGCTTTATAAGTTTATCTGGAATGTCTTCTGCGACTGGTATCTCGAACTGGCCAAGCCGATCCTCAATGGTGACGACGCCGAGGCCAAGGCGGAAATTCGGGCCATGACGGCCTGGGTGCTGGATCAGGCTATGATCCTGCTGCATCCGGTTATGCCGTTTATTACCGAAGAATTGTGGGACAAGACCGGTCATAACGATATGCTGATTTCGCATGGCTGGCCCAAGGCGGATGCCCGCGCCATTGATGCGGATGCCGATGCTGAGATCAACTGGCTGATCGACCTGATCAGCGATATCCGCTCGATCCGCTCTGAAATGAATGTGCCGGGATCGGCCCGCGCACCATTGATCCTGACCGGCGCTTCTGAGGTGACCATTGCGCGCCTGAAAACGCACAATGACCTGATCCTGTTTCTGGGTCGCCTGTCAGGAGTCACAGTGGCGGATCAGGCGGCGGCCGGTTCGGTGCCGTTCGTGGCCGGCGAAGCCACGGCCCATCTGGCGATTGCGGAATTTATCGACCTGAAAGCCGAAGCCGCGCGTCTGACGAAGGGCATTGCTGATTTTGACAAGACGATCGACGGCATGAAGCGCAAGCTTGATAATCCTGAGTTTGTCCGCAAAGCGCCCGAAGCCGTCATTGTCGAAAACCGTGAACGTCTGGAAGAGGCCGAAAACGGCAAGACCAAGCTAACGGCGGCGCTGGAACGGCTGAAGGCCGCGCAATAGTTCAGGTTTGCGCAATCTGACGGCGGATAGCGTCCAGCTCGATGGCGCGCCGCACAGGTGTATGGGCCTCTTTGACAAAGGCCTGACCTTGGCGTGCCATACGTAACCGCAAGGGCTCATTGTCGATCAGGTGCAGCATGGCCTCGGTCAAATGCGCGGCCGTGACCTCCGGCACAAACAGGGCATGATCACCACTGGCCTCCCTAAGGCCGCCACTGCCAGACGAGATGACGCAGACCCCGCTGGCATGGGCCTCAAGCGCGGTCAGGCCGAATGGTTCCTGCCACAGCGAGGGGATGACGGCGATGGCGGCCTGACGCATCTCAGCCATAACGCTGGCAAGTGGCAGATCGTGCAGGATGCTCACCCGCTCGCCAAATGGAGCCAGCCGCCCCAACTGCGTCTCTATAAAAGCCGGATGGACGTGTATCTGACTGAGCAGCAGCAGGCCGCGCCATGCGGGCCGCACCTCTAAAACCTGCGCTAAGGCCTCACAAAATGGCGCTAATCCCTTTTCGGGGGCGGCCCGTCCGCAAAAGGCGATGACGGGGGATTTGCCCTCAACCGGCGCCAGCCAGGGTGTCGCGTCAATCGGATTGCCGACCTTATAGCTGCGCTGGGCCTGATCGGGGTTATGGGCCGCAAAATCATCAAGGGCCGCCTGACTGACGAAGATAAAGGCCTTATAGGGGCGGTTATACCACCAGGTTTTCAGACGCCCCGTCCAGCTATGTTGATGTTTGACATAGTTGTGGCGATACAGGCTGTTGGGGGTGTTTGGAAACGCCTTGGCTATGGGCCGTGCCCTGACGGCGTTTTGCTGAAATTCAATATAGTCCGGCCCAAAGGCTTTGAGGGCGGCGATCATGGCCTTTGTTCTTTTACGGCCGGTGGGGATCAGGGTGACCGGCATGTCGCCATGATCTGCCGGGCTTTCGTCGCAAAAAACCCGGACGCTATGACCAAAATCGCCACCATCATGCAGGGTGCGCACCACGGTTTCGATGGAGTTGGGCGCTTTTACATCAAATTTGAAGCCGGGCGGCAGGACAATGGCAATCTTCATGCTGATCTTATGCCGTATGCTAACTACCGAAACAAGGGTGCGCAAAGCGTAAGGGGCGAAGCCCATTGTAATACGCGTTTGAAACGGATATGCAGCTTGTCTGTTTTTGCGTGGTGGGGCTGAGCCTTGCTGCTTGTAGGTTCGGGAGCTGTTTTTGGTTGAAATTGCGCGAAATCCGGCAGGTGATCAGACGGGGCCTGATCTTAGCCTGATTATCTGTACCCTGAATGAAGGCACGGCCATCCGCAGTGTTATCAATGAGATTTGCGACACACTGGCGCACATCCATCATGAAATCATCGTGGTCGACGATAATTCAACGGATAATACGGCGGCTGAGGTTCTGGATGTCGCCAAATCGCGGCCCAATGTACGCCTGCATGTGCGGATCAATGAGCGCGGCCTGTCGTCAGCAGCCATTAAAGGCTGGGACATGGCCCACGGCAAGTATCTGGGGGTCATGGATGGCGATGGCCAGCACGACCCCAAGGCCATTCTGGCTATGGCGGAGATTATCCTGAAGGGCGATAAGGATCTGGTCTGCGTGTCACGCTATATTGGCAAGAGCGAGACGGGCCTGAGTTTTTTCCGTGATCTGGGTTCACGCGCTGCGACCCTGGCGACAGGTCTGGTCTTGCGGGTGCCATTAACCGATCCCATGAGCGGCTGTTTCATGATGACACGGGACTATTATATGTCGGCGCGTAAGAAATTGACGGGGGTGGGCTTTAAAATCCTGCTGGATGTCGCGGCCTCCAGCCCGATTCAACCGCGTTTCACAGAAGTAAAGGCGTCGCTTCGCCAAAGGCAGGGCGGCGAATCGAAGCTCGATATCCGCGTGGTGCTGGACTTAGCGGCCTTGCTGGTCGAAAAGGCCACGGGCGGGGTCATGAAGGCGCGCTTTGTGCTGTTTGCCGGTGTCGGCATGTCAGGCGTGGTGGTCAGCGCAATTGTACTGGCCCTGTTCAAAATCCTGTTCGGCAATTCGGATGCCGAATTTGGCATTGCGCAGTTTGTGGCCATAATGGTGTCCATGACCTCTAACTTCTTTATTAACAATGCCATCACCTTCCGCGACAAGCGCCTCAAAGGGGCGGCGATGTGGGCCGGCATGTTTGGTTTTTATCTGGCCTGCGCGCCGGGGGCTGTTCTGAACTGGTTTATCGGCGTGGCCCTGAAAAGCATGCATGTCGAATTTATCTTAGCGGGTGTTGTGCCGGCGTTTTTGATTGGCATACTGAACTTCTGGTTCGTCAAGATGTTGGCCTGGCGCGCGCCTAAGCCGCCCGCGACATAAAAT
>JBAWDM010000232.1:0-4007 GCA_049590735.1 Asticcacaulis sp.
GGGTTGTTATCAATATGAAGCGGATGCCAATAAGGACTAAGCTTTACAAGACTGTGCGGTTAGCTTGTGAATAAGGTTACAAAAGCCTTACAATTTTTCGCGGCGTTATGACAAAATTAAGGACGTTTGGGCTTAATGGGGGCTTAACCAGCCAGGGCCTTAGCAAACCTGACGTGTGCCGTGTTTTAAGGCGCGCGAGTATCCGCTATCTCCTCTGTGCCGCAACAAGTTGGAGAATGCTATGCCCGCTGTCGTTCGTGGTGGCAGACGACAAGCTGTTCCGTCCGCACCCAGGTCAGGATCTGCGAAATCAACCGGACGTTCGCCCGCCAAGGCGCGTAGTGGTGGTAAGTCAGCCGGCGGCAAACAAAGCGCCGTTGGTGCGGTGCATATGCCCAATGAACTGACGGCCTGGCTGGCCGTTGGGGTGATTGCCGCCCTGTTGGGCGTGGTGCTGATGACCGGCCATCGTGCAGAGGCTTTGGGCCACGCCATGACCGATTTTGCCGATGGTCGCATGGCGGCCATGGGGCTTAAGCTGCAAAAAGTGCAACTGGTGAATGTTAGCGACGAAGCCGAAGCAGATGTGAAGCGCGCTCTTAAGTTTGAAAAAGATCAGCCCTTTGCTCTGATGAATCTGGCGGCGGTTCAGAAAAACATCGAAAATGTCGGTTGGGTGAAGTCCGCCTCTGTGCGCCGTCAGTTCCCCGGCCTGCTGACGATTTCGGTGGTTGAGCGCCCGCGTCTGGCCGTCTGGCAGTTTCAGGGCAAGAACACCGTCATTGATGATACGGGCCAGATCATCCCCGAGGCCGATTCCACTAAATTTGCCGACCTGCCCTATATTGTTGGTGAAGGCGCCAATGAAGCGGCCCCTGAAATCATTGAACTGATGCGTCAGCGTCCGGCGTTAATGCAGAAAACCTATGCGCTGCAACGGGTGGATACGCGACGCTGGAATATTCTCCTGAAAAACACCGCTGTCATTAAGCTGCCTGCGCTCAATCAGGAGCAGGCTTTTGCCAAGCTGGATGCGCTTATGGCGCAACAAAGGGTTCTGGATCAGGGCTTTGCCTCGATCGACCTGCTGGATCCTGATGCGCTGGTTGTCGTGCCGCTTGAAGCCCACCCGTCCAATCCTGCTGTTCCGTCCACCTGAGTCTGACAAAAGTAGAAACTCATGTCACGATTTGAAGATCGCCAAAATGCCAAACACGCCGCCATTGCGCCGAATGCAACGCGCTTAGCGCCGGCTGCCGGCGGGGACATGTCCGCCCGTCCTTTAGCGGGTTCGGGCCTGATTGCCTCGCTGGATCTGGGGGCGTCCAAGATAGGTTGCTTCATTATGCGGCCCGAAGGGGTGCGCCAAGCTGATCAGTCGGTGCGCATAGCTGGTGTCGGCTATGTGCAGTCCAAAGGCATTCGCGCCGGTGCCGTCATTGACATGGAGGCGGCCTCACAAGCCATTGCTCAGGCCGTTGAACGCGCCGAAGCCATGGCGAATGTATCCATTCAGGGTGTACGTGTCACGGTTCCGGGCGCGCAGACGGCTTCGCACCGTGTCTCTGCGCAGGTGTCACTGGGTCTGAAGCCGATTTCCGATGCGGATTTGAATCGCACCATCGCTTCGGCTTTGGCTCAGGTGCGGTTTCCCAATCGCCGTGCCATCCATCTGCTGCCGGTATCGTGGAGTGTGGATGAGCAGTATGGCGTGCGCGATCCGCGTGGACTGAATGGCCGCTCACTGGGTTTAGAACTTCTGGTCGTAACCATTGACGAAAGCGTCTTTAATAACATCATTCAGTGCGTGTCTCAGGCGCATCTGGATGTGCAGGCCATTGTCTGCGCACCCTTGTCGGCGGCCGTTGCGGCACTTGAAGAAGATGAAAAAGAGCTGGGCTGCATCTGTATTGATATGGGGGCCTCAAGCACAACGGCGGCTATTTTCGCCAATGGTACACTTGTGCATGTCGATTGCCTCAATGTCGGCGGCAGCCATGTCACGGCTGATATTGCCCGCGGGCTATCGACCACCCTGTCCGGGGCGGAGCGACTCAAAACCCTGCATGGCTCGGCCATTGCCAGCGCCCATGAAGACCGCGAAACCGTAGAGGCCCCGCCACGCGGTGATGATCGCGGCGGCGCGCCAATTACGGTGCCCCGTTCGATCCTGAAGGGGATTATCGCGCCGCGCGTCGAGGAGACCTTTGAGCTGCTGCGTGAAAAAATCAAAGCGTCGGGCGTCATTATTGAACCGGGCGCGGGGATTGTCCTGACGGGCGGCGCATCGCAACTGGCGGGTGTCCGTGAACTGGCTATTCGCGTCTTTGATCGCCCGTGTCGCCTGGGTAAGCCCATGCGTGTGCCGCATCTGGGGGATGCGGCGGCAGGGCCGGCCTTTGCCGCTACCGCCGGTGTGATTTTGCGTACGCTTTACGGGCCGCGTGATGTGGTGCCGGTCAAAAAAATTATGGGCGCCAAGATCGGCCCTAAGGATGCACCAAACGGTCATCCGGGCAATATCTTTATGCGCGTCGTCGATTGGCTTAAAAGTAATCTTTAAAGTCCATTTGGCATACGGTAGCCTGTTAATAAGTTCTTAATGGTCGGCTGCCGTATTTTGACCTTATTCCCGTTTGAGGGGCAAAAAACAACCGGACTGACTCATTAATGACTCAGTGTCTTAATAAAAAAGCATTTCTTGGTAATAAGTCTTAAAATTAGTTATCAAAATAGCTTCATTTTTACCCGACTCAAGTTATCCGGTAACCAATCGTTAAGCATAAATGTAGTCTCATATATCCCTGTGTCTGGGGTCTAATGCGTACCACGCATCCCTAAGGGAGAGATTGTGAAAGGTTGGCTGGATAAAATGGCAATTCATCTTTCTGCGCCTCGCGCAACCGAATTGAAGCCACGTATTGTCGTTTTTGGCGTCGGCGGCGCCGGTGGCAATGCGGTCAATAATATGATTGAAGCCGGTCTGGAGGGTGTAGAATTCGTGGTTGCGAATACGGACGCCCAGCAGCTCCAGTTTTCGCGCACCGAAGCCCGCGTTCAGCTGGGCGTTGGCATCACGCAAGGGCTTGGCGCTGGCGCACATCCCGAAGTCGGCATGACGGCCGCCGAAGAATCCTCTCCTGAGATTGCTGAGCACCTTGAAGGGGCGCACATGGTCTTTATTACCGCCGGTATGGGCGGTGGTACCGGAACGGGTGCGGCCCCCATTATTGCTAAGTGCGCACGTGAGCGTGGCATTCTGACGGTTGGTGTTGTCACCAAGCCTTTCACCTTCGAAGGCCGTCATCGCATGCGTCTGGCCGATGCCGGTATTTCCGAGTTGCAGCGTTATGTGGATACCTTGATTGTTATTCCCAATCAGAATCTGTTCCGCATTGCCAATGAGCGCACCACCTTTGCCGAAGCCTTCGGCATGGCCGATCAGGTGCTGCATGCCGGCGTGCGCTCCATAACCGATCTGATGGTATTGCCGGGCCTGATCAATCTTGATTTTGCCGATGTGCGTTCGGTCATGGCTGATATGGGCAAGGCTATGATGGGTACCGGCGAAGCCTCAGGCGAAGACCGCGCCCTTCTGGCGGCACAAAATGCCATTCAGAATCCATTGCTGGATGAAACCTCTCTGAAGGGTGCCAAGGCTGTTCTGGTCAATGTGACCGGCGGTCTGGACATGACTCTGCATGAGGTTGACGAAGCGGCCAATGCCATTTCTTCCGAGGTCGATCCCGAAGCCAATATCATCTTTGGGGCTGCGTTTGATCCGGCCTTAGAAGGCAAGCTGCGCGTCTCGGTCGTGGCCACCGGCATGGACGGTCTGGCTTTGCAAACACCACTGACCAATGAAAATTCGACGCCGAAAAACACACCTGCGCCAACCTTTGGCATGGGTTATGGCCGTCAGGAACCTGCGGTTCAGGCGCGCCCTGCGCCCGTCGCTGCACCCGTGTCAGTAACGCCTGCGCCAGTTGCTGCGCCTGTGGTGGCGG
>JBAWDM010000233.1:0-16344 GCA_049590735.1 Asticcacaulis sp.
GGGCTTACGTGTCCGTCAAAAGAGGCGTTTGTGTACGGGGTGACAGTTTTGTTCTCCTGGATGCAAACGTCTCTTGACTTATGGGGCCAGGCTTGGCACATCGGGCGCTCCTCATGAGAGGGCGATTAGCTCAGCTGGCAGAGCGGCTCGTTTACACCGAGTAGGTCGGCGGTTCGAACCCGTCATCGCCCACCATTTCCCATCTATAATGCGACGAACCGCTTTTTATGTGATTGTTTGCTAACGCAAATGACGCTCGAAGGCTTGGTTCCGAAGGATCACCTGCTTCGCAAGATCGAAGCTGTGATCGATTTCTCATTCATCCATGACCGTGTCGCCGGGCTGTACTGCGCCGACAACGGGCGTCCGCCGCTTGACCCGACCTTGATGTTCAAGGCTTTGTTCATAGCCTACCTGTTCGGTGGCGTTGATCACCAAGTCGCGGTCGGACGACTGGGATGCGCTGGATGCCGCTATCGACAATGAGCGTGAAGCCCACGGCCAGAAGCCGATGAAGCCAAAGCCGCGCGAGCCAATTTGCCCGCCCAAACATCTTACGAATAGGGCCTGCAAAACAAAACCCCGCCAAATATGACGGGGTTTGTCAGCAGTCTGGGGCCTTTCGGGAACGAAGAGGCCTCTTTGGGTTCTGTTTACACGGTTTGCATTACGTGGGCGCGCCAGTCGGCAAAACTGATGGTTTCCGATGGTGGGGTAAGTTCCGCATCCGCCAGTTCCAGAATAAGCGGCACAATCTCATGAGGATGCGGCAGGCTTTCGGGCTCTTCGCCGGGGAAGCAGTTGGCGCGCATACGGGTACGCATCGCACCGGGATTGAGCACGGCGGCACGGATCGGGGTAATGCCAACCTCATCGGCCCAAGCGCGGACCAGCGTTTCCATACCAGCCTTGGTGGCGCCATAAGGCCCCCAAAAGGCGCGGCCGGTCGTCACAGCGGGACTTGTTGTGAAAAAGATGGCCCGTCCGGCTGTCGATTGCCGCAGCAATGGCTCAGTGGCGCGCAAAAGATTCCATGTCGCGGTCAGGTTGACAGCAACAATCTTGCCGAAATCCTTGGGTTCATGATGGGTCACAGGGCTGAGCGTGCCGGTAATGGCCGCCGCATGCACCACAACATCCAGACGGCCAAAGCGTTCAAACAGGGCCGCGCTTAAACGCTCAAACGCCTCAGTGTCGATAATATCAAACGGAATAAGGGTCGCATGCTGGCCTGTGGCGGCAAAAATCTCGTCATCCAGTTCTTCCAGTCCGGCCTTGGAGCGCGCGCAGGCGATCACCTGCGCACCGGCTTTTGCCAGACCTAAGGCGCAGGCGCGGCCAATACCTCGCGACGCGCCTGTAACCAAAGCGATACGGCCTGTTTGTGATGTCATTTCAGAAAGTCCAAACTTTAGATTAGTGGCTGTTGACCAGAAGCGATAATTGGGCATCAACCTCATCATCCATCTGGGTCGCCTCACGGTCAGCCAGACGTGTCGGATATTCGCCGGTGAAATAATGGTCGGTGAATTGCGGTGTCACCGGGTTTCGGCCCTCGTGGCCCATGGACTTATAGAGCCCGTCCACCGACAAGAAGCCCAGACTGTCGCATTCCAGTTTTTGCCGCATTTCTTCCAGTGTATGATTCGCCGCCAGCAGTTTTTCACGATCCGGCATGTCGATGCCGTAAAAATCAGGCCACATAATAGGCGGGGAGGCCGAGCGCAGGTGCACTTCTTTGGCGCCGGCGGCGCGTACCATGCGGACGATTTTCACCGACGTCGTGCCGCGCACAATGGAGTCGTCAATCAAAATGACTTTTTTGCCTTCAAGCACTATGCGGTTGGGCGCATGTTTCTTACGTACACCCAGATCACGAATGCCCTGAGTGGGTTGAATGAAGGTGCGGCCAACGTAGTGATTGCGGATAATGCCCAGTTCAAACGGCAGGCCGGATTGTTCGGCAAAGCCAAGGGCGGCCGGTACGCCGGAATCGGGAACGGGCACCACCAGATCGGCATCGGCAGGATGTTCAATGGCTAATTGACGGCCCATCGCCTTGCGGACGCCATAGATGGACTGGCCGTTGACCACGCTGTCGGGGCGGGCAAAATAGATATATTCAAACAGGCAGGGACGTGAAGATTTGACGCCCAGCGGCTTGAAGGAACTCAGGCCATTCTTATCAATCTGAACCACTTCGCCATGTTCGACATCGCGCACAAAGGTGGCGCCAATCATATCCAGCGCACAGGTCTCAGACGCCAGCACATAGGACTCACCAATCTTGCCGATCACCAATGGGCGGATACCTAAGGGATCACGGGCACCGATCAGCATGGTGCTGGTGAGCGCCACCAGCGCAAAGCCGCCTTCGATCTGGCGCAGCGCATCCATAAAGCGCTCAATGACCGTGCGTGATCGCGACCGCGCTATCAGATGCAGAATGACTTCTGAGTCAGATGTGGACTGGAAAATCGACCCTTCGGCGACAAGACGGGTGCGCAACTGCATGAAATTGGTTAGATTGCCATTATGGGCAATGGCGATGCCGCCATCATCCAGATCGGCGAACATGGGCTGAATATTGCGGATAAAGGCCCCGCCGGATGTGGAATAACGTGTGTGGCCAATGGCGGCGCGGCCAGCCAGACGGCTGACGACTTCGGGCTGGGTGAAGACGTCTCCGACCAGACCATGCCGGCGTTCTGTGTAAAAGCGTTTGCCATCGCATGAGGCAATACCGCAGGCTTCTTCGCCGCGATGTTGCAGGGCATGCATGCCCAGAACCGTGATGGCGCTGGCATCATCTATGCCGAAAACACCAAAAACCCCGCATTCCAGACGCGGGCGGTCATCCTCTGCTTCGCGGTCAGTGATGTTTGAATCGGTGAGAGCAGACAGTTCAGGCTGAGATGACAGCATGGAATCTCTTTTCTAATACACAAATGACCGTTACGCCAACAGATCAACGGTCAGGTTACTGAAGGTCATTGACCACCTTATTCGCCTTATCCATTCCGGCGGGTACAAAGGCCTGAATGAGCTTGGCGCATTGGACGCTCAAAGGATAGATTTTGGCAGCGCGGAACCATGGGGGTCGTTGCTCAATAGGCGTGACAGCGGTAAAAATCAAATGGAATACGCCTAAAACGACCAGTGTACGGAAGATTCCGACACCTAAGCCCAGAATACGGTCAAAGACATTCAGGGCCGTTTGTTTTTGCACGCCTCTGGAAAACGCATAACCCAGCAGGCGAATGCCGAAATAGACCAGCAAAAAGACAATAAAGGCAGCAATATAGCTGGTAATCGTATCGAGGTGAAACTGGCTGGTGATCCTGTCTTTTGAAACAAAAGCCACAAACACAGCCACAAAGAATGAGATCAGATTGACAAGTTCCTTTATGCCGCCGCGAACGATACCTGCGAAACAGGATATGGCCAGAAGTGTCAGAAAGATCAGATCATAGGGCTGCATTCTGTCCCCCATATGTGATGGCTTGCCGCGATTACCAGTGGCTTACAAGGCTTTCTTTGCACACAGGCATTCGACAGGGCGGGTTTGATCATGCGCCTGCATATCATCACCACTGACGGTTCACAATATCGGCCCTGTCCGACGCTCAGGCATTTTGCGGAAACAGGCTGTTAACGGCATCGGCCAGACAGCTGAATCCACGCACTTGCAAGGGGGCATTTTCAGCCGCCGATTGCGCCGTAATGGCACTGGAAAAGCCCAGTTTCAGGGCTTCTTTCAGGCGTCCCTCTGAGCGCGACACGGAACGCACATCACCGGACAGACTGATTTCGCCAAAGACCACACAATCACGGGGCAGGGCCACATCGGTCAGGGCCGAGACCAGCGCCAGAGCCGCGCACAGGTCAGCGGCCGGTTCGCTGATGCGCAGGCCACCTGCGACATTCAGATAGACATCTTTTTGACCAAAGCCCACGCCGCATCGCGATTCCAGCACCGCCAGTATCATGGCTAAGCGTCCACTGTCCCAGCCCACGACGGCGCGTCGCGGTGTGCCATAGGCGGATGGGGCCACCAAGGCCTGCATTTCAACTAAAACCGGCCGTGAGCCTTCTATACCGGCAAATACCGCTGAGCCCGACGCGCGTTCATGGCCATCGCCCAGAAACAGGGCAGAGGGGTTGGGCACTTCGCGCAGGCCGGAATCGCCCATTTCAAACACGCCGATCTCATCGGTCGCCCCAAAGCGATTTTTGGTACCGCGCAGGATACGGAAAGGATAGCCACGTTCGCCTTCAAATGACAAAACGGCATCGACCATATGTTCCACCACGCGCGGCCCGGCAATCTGGCCTTCCTTGGTGACATGGCCGACCATGATGATGGAGGTGCCGTGTTTTTTCGCCAGCCGCACCAGTTCGCCCGCGCATGCGCGTACCTGAGACACCGAGCCCTGTGCCGCTTCTATGGCGTCTGACCAAAGCGTTTGAATGGAATCAATGACGACGAGATCGAATTTTTCACGTTTCAGCGCCTCTAAAATCACCCGCAGACTGGTTTCCGCCGCCAGATCAACCGGCGCCTTGGACAGGCCCATCCGTGCGGCACGGCCACGGATTTGTTCCACGGCTTCTTCGCCTGAAATATAGGCTACTTTCAGGTTTTTGAGGGCAGCATGGGCGGCCACTTGCAAAAGAAGAGTCGATTTGCCGACGCCCGGATCACCGGCAATCAACAGGGCCGAACCCGGCACCACGCCGCCGCCGCAGACACGATCAAATTCATCAATCCCGGTAATCATGCGCACCGGATCGGCATCTTCGCTTTCCAGTGTCTCAAATTGCATCTTATTAAGACGCGAAATTTTTCCGGCAGTTTCGGGCTTCAGGCCACCGGGCGGGGCGCTGAAAGCTTCCTGCACCAGCGTGTTCCATTGTCCGCAGCCTGAGCATTGACCGGCCCATTTATTATGAACATTGCCGCAGGACTGACAGACATAGATGGCTTGATCACGGGCCATGAAACACTCTTTATGTTAGAATGTTCTTTATATGTTCTGGTTTGCTATAGGTGTCAAGTGCGGAGTTTACTCATAATTATCGTACCGGCCGCCATGCGCCAGATTGCCGACCCGCGCTCAAGCAGCGAAGCGTTAGCGCAACTTAAAAAAACGTTCGGCCTTACTCGTAATTGTCGTACCGGCCGCCATGTGCCAGATTCCCGAACCGCGTGACGTTTTCGTCGAAGGACAGTTTGACAGTGCCAATCGGGCCGTGACGTTGTTTGCCGATAATGACTTCGGCGGTGCCACGCAGACGGTCCATGTCTTCCTGCCAGGTCAAATGTTCCGGTGTGCCTTCGCGGGGCTCAGAGCGGCCGACATAATAGCTTTCGCGATACACAAACATAACGATATCAGCGTCCTGCTCAATCGAGCCGGATTCGCGCAGGTCAGACAGTTGCGGACGCTTATCATCACGGCTTTCGACCTGACGTGACAATTGCGACAGGGCGATGACCGGAATGGCCAGTTCCTTGGCCAGTGATTTCAGGCCCATGGTGATGGTCGATACTTCCTGCACGCGGTTCATGGTGCTGCCGCCGTCGCCAACCGTCACCAGCTGAAGATAGTCGACAATCAGGCAATCCAGCCCGGCTGTGCGTTTCAGACGGCGCGCCCGTGCGGTCAGCTTGGCCAGAGACAGGCCACCTGTATCATCGATATATAAAGGGGCGGCGCTGATTTCCATGGCCGCTTCTTTTAAGCGGCCAAACTCATCAACATTGATCTCGCCCTTACGCAAGCGATCAGAGGAGACGCCGGACGCATCGGCCAGCAAACGCGTAGCCAGTTGCTCACCTGACATTTCCAGCGAATAGAAGGCCACAACGCCACCACGCACGGTTTTGCGTGTGCCATCGGGCTGCGGTTCATAGGCAAAATGTTTGGCGATATTCATGGCTATATTGGTGGCCAGTGCCGTCTTGCCCATGGAGGGACGACCGGCCAGAATAATCAGATCGGACTTATGCAGGCCGCCAATCTGCTTATCGAGATCCATCAGGCCTGTGGATACACCCGACAGGCCGCCATCGCGGTGGAAAGCTTCTTCAGCCAGGGTCAGCGCGCCGGTGACCGCATCGGAAAAGGTCATGAAACCGGTCGAAGATGTGCCTTTTTCGGCCAGTTCAAACAATTGGGCTTCGGCATTTTCGATCTGGTCGCGGGCATTCAGTTCGCCTGACGCGGATTTGGCGATTTCCCCGCCCAGCCGGATCAGTTCACGACGCAAAGCCAGATCATAGATAACGCGGGCATAATCAGAGGCATTGGCCGCCGGCGGAGCGCGGTCGACCAGATCAGCAAAATAGCGAATGCCGCCCAGATCATTAAAGGCCTGATCGGATTTGAACTTATCTAGCAAAACAATGGGTTCAGCCAGATGTCCGACCCGTATCTGTTCTTCGATGACCGCAAAGAGGCGTTGGTGAAACGGCTCATAGAAATGACGCGGTTGCAGGCCGTCATACAGGCGTTCATAGGCGCCATTATCAAACAAAAGACAGCCCAGCAGCGCCTGTTCCGCTTCGAGATTATGCGGTAATGAGGAGATGGTGCCATCTGTAGTGGCGGTTGCGGCGAGGGTAAGTGTGTCTTGCATGGCCAAAGTCATAGGTGCTAACGCCTGTAAGGTGCAAGCCGAATTAGCCCGGGAAATGTGCCAATTTACTTCTATCCCCGTTTGACCTGTGCACACCCTGTGAACTACGGGGATGGTTTTAATCTCAGGCACAAAAAACCCCGGAAACCATCAGGCTGCCGGGGTTTAAACTGTGAAGTCTTTAAGAACCGGAGTTCAAAAAACTTACGCTGTTTGCAGGTTCGTCGCGGAGGACTTGCCTTTTTCAGTCGTGACTTCGTAGCTGATCTTTTGGTTTTCGTTCAGCGTACGCAGACCAGCGCGTTCAACAGCGCTAATGTGCACGAATACGTCTGCACCGCCCGTATCGGGCTGAATGAAACCAAAACCTTTTGTGGGGTTAAACCACTTTACTGTACCAGTTGCCATGATGGCCTCCGTTTAGATAAGCACCTCGGTGCATGAAGTTCGTATGAGATTATGCGAACTTTAGATCCGAAAAGCGTGCGTCTTGGGAGGATGCCGTGATGGCGGTCGTACAAGTCAAACCTGAATCTCGAATGAGCCGACCATACCTGTTTTTTGAGTAAAAGCAAGTTGCATTGTTCTCAACACGAAAAAGTGCAGTAAAGCGGCTCTGTATTCAGTCTAAAACTCAGACTATAGCGAATTTTGACATAAAAAACCCCTGAAAGCGGGGCTTTCAGGGGTTAATTTTAACCGTACTTACGAGATTTAGGCTTCGTAAGGGGCGTCCGCGATGGCCTTACCGGCACCGCCTTCAAGCATATCAGCTGCCGCTTCTTCGGCTGCAACGCGGTCTTCCTCGAACTGCGAGGTGATCACGTTTTCGCCAGCCGCCTGACGCTCAGCTTCATCAGCCGAACGGGCCACATTCACCGACAGGGTGAGCGCGACTTCTGCATGGAGGCGAACCTTGATGGCATGCACGCCAATCGTCTTGATCGGCGTATCCAGAGCGATCTGGTTGCGTTCGATCTTGAAACCGGCTTCGGCCACGGCATCGGCTACGTCACGGGCATTGACCGAACCGTAGAGCTGGCCTGAGTCACCGGCCTGACGGATGATGACATAGGTGGTGCCGTCAAGATCAGCCGCTGCCGCTTCAGCCGAAGCTTTGGCAGTGGCGTTACGGGCGACGATCTGTTCCTTCTGGGCCTCAAAGACCTTCAGGTTGGCAGAGGTGGCGCGCAGAGCCTTGTGACGGGGCAGCAGGAAGTTACGGGCAAAGCCGTCCTTCACACCGACGACATCACCGATAGTGCCGAGATTTTCAACGCGTTCTAACAAAACAACTTTCATGGTGTGTGCTCCTTACTTCACAACGTAAGGCAGCAGGGCCAAAAAGCGGGCGCGCTTGATGGCCTTGGCCAGTTCGCGTTGCTTCTTTTGGCTGACAGCCGTAATGCGTGATGGGACAATCTTGCCGCGCTCTGAGATATAGCGTTGCAGCAGCTTGACGTCCTTATAGTCGATCTTCGGTGCGCCTTCGCCCGAGAACGGGCAAACCTTACGGCGGCGGAAGAAGGGACGACGGGCGGGGCCGTTACCGACAGGTGCGCCGGGAGCGGTGGAGGTGTTGGCTTCGTCTGACATCTTTAAGCTCCCTTATTCTGACGCTGCGCGATCGGAACGCTCACCACGATCCGGACGGTCGGAACGCTCAGGGCGGTCGCGGCGTGACAGGACGGGAGACAGTTCGAGATCAAGTTCTTCAACGCGGACAGTCAGGTAACGGATGACGTCTTCGTTGATCGAGAGCTGGCGCTCCATTTCCTTGACGGCCGGAGCCGGTGCGTCGATCGCCAGCAGGGAATAGTGTGCCTTGCGGTTCTTCTTGACGCGATAGGTCAGGTTGCGCAAACCCCAGTATTCGATCTTGGCAATGTGTCCACCGCCTTCTTCGATAAGGGTTTTGATGGTGTCATTAAGCGCTTCCGCCTGTTGAGGCGAAATATCTTGCCGTGCGAGCACGGTGTGTTCGTAAAAAGCCATTGATATCCTCTTCCGTAAGCAAAGGGCGGCGCGGGTTTGAGCGGAAGACACAAACCCACGATGGATCAAACCCGGCACGATGCCGGTTGACCACCCTTCAGGGGAGCGCTCTCTTAGACGAGGCGCGCATAAAACGCAAGACACTATTATAAAACAGGCTTTGTAGCCCTATTTCACGGTTTTGGCGGCCGCCAGCAAGGTGCTGACGTGGGTAGCGGCATTGCCGTCTTCGTGGACAAAGGCGATACGGCCATCCGTCCCGACAATATAGGAGATGCGGTTCGACATATTCATCGGGCCCATCTTGGCGTCATAAGCGCCGGTGACAGCCGCCTTTGTGTCGGCGCCGACCGGAAACTTGCCCTGGCAGGTTTCTTTTGAAAAGCGTTTCAAGGTGTCGATATCGTCGGTCGACAGGCCGATAACCGACATATGTTCTGCCTGAAATTCAGGCATGGCTTCGGAAAACTGATGGGCCTCAAGCGAGCAGCCTGTCGTAAAAGCCTTGGGGTAGAAATAGACGACCACGGGGCCTTTTTTCAGTGCGGTTTTCAGTGAAAATGTGGCCACATCGCCATTTGTGGCGGCGGGTACACTGAAGGCCGGAGCCATATCGCCTACCTTAAGGGCGGCCAGAGCCGGTGCGGACATGAATAGCGCTGAGCCGGCGGTTGCCAGTGTCAGGATGCGGAGGATGTGGGTCGGGGTATGAGCGGTCGCCATGAGTTTATCTCCCTATATGAACAGACTAAGCCTTATACGCTGCATCCGCAAGATAGGTTTCATCTGGCCGTCGTATAAAATAGCCATATGGCAATGAGCACCAGTGAGGCGGCCATTACGCGCCGGGTGTTGGTCAGGATTGGATGGCTGCTTAGGGCTTTTCTGGCTGTATCACCCAGTGCAATCAGAACCAGATGAATAGCTGTGGCAATCATGACATAGATAACACTTAGCATAAGGCCCATCCATGTGTAACGGCTTATAAGGGCCTGTCCGGACACAGCGGGTGTAGCCGTCAAAAAACCGGGCAGTACGGCCACGTAAAATATAGCGGCCTTCGGGTTGAGCAGATTGGTGATCAGGCCATGTTGAAAAAGTTTAAGCTTATCTGTTCGCGTCGGCGTATCGGCGTGCAATGACGGAGTTGCGGAGTCCCGCCAGGTTTCATAGGCCAGCCAAAACAAATAAACGACACCACCATATCTGAGGATTTCGTAAATGAGTGGAGTGCCTGCAACCAGTTCAGCCAGGCCAAATTGGGCAGCGAGACCTATGGTTAGAAGACCGCAGGCAATGCCCGCTACAACGCAAAGGGCGGCAGCTTTTCCCCGATCGAGAGCGACAATTACCAGATAGCCCATATTGGGCCCTGGTGTCAGCTCGATCAGTAAGGCTGTCAGTATAAAGGCCCAGAAGTGTACGGAATCGATCATTTTATAAGGGTGGCTATAAACTGGACTTATGCAAGTCTAATCAGCTTTGGCTTGCCCCGGCGCGCGGTTTGGATTAACGCAGGTTCCCTTTTTGTAATAATAATGAGGCCAGACTATATGACACTCGCTTTTGTATTTCCGGGGCAAGGATCGCAGAGCATTGGCATGGGCGCAGACCTGTATGACACTTTTGCTGCGGCACGTGAGGTCTTCGATGAGGTGGATGAGGCGCTGGGTCAAAAGCTGTTTGCCATTATGCGTGATGGCCCTGAAGATCAGTTGACCCTGACGGAAAACGCCCAGCCAGCGATTATGGCAGTATCTGTGGCCGTGTCGCGGGTGCTGGAACGGGATTTCGGCATAGCCTGTGGCCGCGCTAAATATGTGGCGGGGCATTCGCTGGGTGAATATTCAGCCCATGCCGCTGCCGGTACGTTTTCGCTAAGCGATACGGCGCGCCTGCTTAAGCTGCGCGGTCAGGCCATGCAACGCGCCGTGCCATTGGGTGTCGGTGCCATGGCGGCTCTGATTGGAGCGAAAGCCGATCTGGATTTGGCCGAAGCCGCCTGTCAGGCCGGTTCAAAAGCAGGTGTCGTTGTCGTCGCCAATGATAATAATGCCGGACAGATTGTGATTTCCGGTGAAAAGGCGGCAGTAGAAGCGGCTATGGAAGCCGCTAAGGAACTGGGCGCTAAGGCCATATTGCTGAATGTGTCGGCCCCCTTCCACTGTCCGCTCATGGCACCGGCTGCCGAGGACATGCGTGTAGCCCTGTCTCAGGTTAACATTCACACACCGGCCTCAATTGTCATTGCCAATGTGCTGGCGTCTCCCATTGGCGACAAGTCCGAGATTGCGGATCTGTTGGTGCGGCAGGTCACGGACCGCGTGCGTTGGCGCGAAAGTGTACAGTGGCTGGCCACAGAGGGCGGCGTGACGACCTTTGCTGAACTGGGCGCGGGCAAGGTTCTGACGGGTATGAGCAAGCGGATTGCGCCGGATGCCGTGTCCGTGGCCTTGAATAGTGCGGCGGATTTCGAAGCTTTTGCTGCGTCTCTAAACGGTTAAGCTAAGCCGGGGCAGGGGTGATTTTGCTTGATCCGTTTGCGGCTATGCCCTAAACCGCGCGGCCAATATCTAATGTCCTTCAGGAGTCGTCATGTTCGATCTGACCGGAAAAACCGCCCTTGTGACCGGGGCAACAGGTGGCCTTGGCGCCGCCATAGCCCGCTCATTGCATGCACAGGGCGCTAAGGTCGTCCTGTCGGGTACACGCGAAAGTGTGCTGTCTGAACTGGCGGGTGAACTGAATGCGCAGACATCAGATACGGCCTTTGTTGCCGCGTGTAATCTGTCGGATGCAGCAGAGGTGGATGGTCTGGTCGCCAAGGCTGAGGCGGCGGCCGGTGCCGGACTGGATATTCTGGTTTCTAATGCCGGCCTGACCCGCGATGGCCTGATCCTGCGCATGAAGGATGAAGCCTGGGAAACCGTCATCAAGGTCAATCTTGAGGCCTATTTCCGGTTGGCGCGCGCCGCCACCAAGGGCATGATGAAGCGCCGTTATGGCCGCATTATCGGTATTACCTCGATTGTGGGCGTCACCGGCAATCCCGGCCAGACCAATTATGCTGCCTCCAAGGCGGGCATGATCGGCTTTTCCAAGGCCTTGGCGCAGGAAGTGGCCAGCCGACATATTACCGTCAACTGCATTGCGCCGGGCTTTATAGCCTCACCGATGACCGATGAACTCAATGAGGCTCAGCGCGGCGCTATATTGACCAAGATTCCGGCGGGTGATCTGGGCACAGGTCAGGATATTGCCTCGGCGGCTGTCTATCTGGCCAGTGCGGAGGCGGGTTATGTCACCGGCCAGACCCTGCATGTCAATGGCGGCATGGCTATGATTTAAGCAGACTCAGTGTATTTGAGCGATTAAGTTTGTATTTTACACGTAGCTTTACGCCATAAAATATCATTTATTTGCGCAAATTTATCGCCATCGGCTCAGACCAGTGCTTTAAATGGCTTGAAACCCATCCCATGTGTGAATACAAGACAAGTCTGGATTCTCCTCCTTGGCCTTTTGACCGCGAGTGGTCGGCGGCCCAAGTCATCTAAACCTCTGAAGGGACTATAAATGTCTGAAGTTCTTGAACGTGTTCGTAAGATCGTGATCGACCATCTGGATGCTGATCCGGATAAGGTCACGGAAAAGGCGAGCTTTATCGACGATCTGGAAGCCGACAGCCTCGACATCGTTGAACTGGTCATGGCTTTCGAAGAAGAATTTGATATCGAAATTCCTGATGACTCGGCTGAGCACATCCTGACAGTTGGCGATGCCGTCAGCTATATTGATGGCAAGCTGAAGTCCTAAGCCTAAGATTTTGGCTTGAGCGCGGTTTCAGGTTCCTGTTCTGCAGGGCTCTGGCCGCGCTCAATTATTTTTAGGGTCTTAAAGCATATTCGCAAGACAGGGTCGAAGCACCCGCAGGTTTAGCCGGCGAAATATGTGAAAACTTAAGGGTTGGATTGCCTATGGTTCGCCGCGTTGTCATCACTGGTCTTGGCCTGATTTCGCCCCTGGGCGCGGGCGTGGATATTTCCTGGAAGCGTTTGATTGCCGGTCAGTCTGGCGCAGGCGCGATTACTGCCTTTGACACCACAGACTATGCTTGCACGGTTGCCTGTGAAATCCCGACGGTCGACGGTCGCGGTGGCGGCGGGCCCGATATTGAGGGCTCATTTGATCCGTCGACGGTTTTGTCCAACAAAGAGCGCCGTAAGGTGGATGACTTTATCCTGTATGCCATTGCGGCGGCGGACGAAGCGTTGAATGACGCCAACTGGCACCCGGAAAGCGAAGAAGATCAGGAACGTACCGGCACCATGATTGGTTCCGGCATTGGCGGTCTGGGCATTATTGCGGAAACGGCGCTTGAGCTGCGCGATAAGGGGCCAAAGCGCATTTCGCCCTTCTTTATTCCCTCGTCCCTGATCAATCTGGCTTCCGGTCAGGTCTCAATCCGCCACAAGCTGAAGGGCCCCAACCATGCGGTCGTGACGGCCTGTGCCACCGGTGCGCACGCCATTGGTGACGCGGCCCGCCTGATCAAAAGCGGCGATGCCGATGTCATGGTGGCGGGCGGAGCGGAATCAGCCATTGTGCCGATTGGCATAGCCGGTTTCATTGCCTGTCGTGCCCTGTGTACGTCCTTTAATGATGCGCCGCAAAAGGCTTCACGGCCTTACGACAAAGACCGTGACGGCTTTGTGATGGGCGAAGGTGCCGGCATTGTCGTCCTCGAAGAATATGAGCATGCCAAGGCGCGTGGGGCGAAAATCTATGCCGAAATTCTGGGCTATGGTCTGTCGGGGGATGCCTATCACATTACGGCCCCATCCGAGACAGGTGATGGTGGTTATCGTGCCATGGTGGCAGCCGCTAAAAACGCCGGTATTGATCCGGCGACGATTGACTATGTCAATTCGCACGGCACCTCGACCATGGCGGACGGCATTGAACTGAAGGCCATCGAAAAGTTTTTAGGTGAGGGCGCTAAAACGGGCACCTGTTCCTCCACCAAGTCGGCGATCGGGCACCTTTTGGGCGGCGCAGGCGCGGTTGAGGCCATATTCTGCGCTCTGGCCATTCGTGATCAGATTGCGCCGCCGACTCTTAATCTGGACAATCCGGATGTTGACACCACGCTTGATCTGGTGCCGCACAAGGCCAAGCCGATGAAGATCAAGACGGTCCTGTCCAACAGCTTTGGCTTCGGTGGCACCAATGCGGCCCTGATCATGGGCGCAGTCGACGAATGACACAGGATACCGGCAAGGGTGCGGCGACTTCGGGGGGAAGGTCATTACTGGCACCGCTTGCCGGACTGGCGGCGGGTTTCACCCTGCTGATCCTGTCATGCCTTTTGTTTGTCTATGCGCAATTGTTTGGCCCGGGCCCTGACACGACCACGCGTGTAAGCTTTATGCCGGGCACAAGTGTCGTGGCCATGGGCCGTGAGCTTGAGAAAAAAGGCGTCATCCATTCGGCGCAAATGTTCCGGATGGCCGCCCGTTTTCGCGGTCATCAGACGGCCATGAAGGCCGGCACCTATGATTTTCCGGCCGGCATTTCTTTGATTGGGGCCTTAAAGCAAATTGAAACGGGCAAGGTCGTCCAGACCTTTGTGACTATTCCCGAAGGCAAGACATCTGCGCAGGTGGTGCGCATTCTGATGGGCATAGACGGCTTGATCGGCGATATTGATGTGCCCCCCGAAGGCTCCGTCCTGCCTGAGACCTATCAGTATCAGCCGGGTGAGAGCCGTCAGGCGGTTCTGGAGCGCATGTTGGATGCCGGACGTAAAACGCTTGATCAGTTATGGGAAGAGCGGGCACCGGGCCTGCCATTCGCCAACAAAGAAGAGGCCCTGATCATGGCCTCTATTGTTGAGCGCGAAACGGCCATACCGGCGGAGCGGCCGCATGTAGCGGCTGTTTTTATCAATCGTCTGAAAAACGGCATGCGGCTGGGGTCTGATCCGACGGTGATCTATGGCATCACGCATGGCGAACCAATGGGGCGCGGCCTGCTCAAAAGCGAGATCGAAAAATGGTCGCCGTGGAACACCTATATGATTGATAAGCTGCCGGTGACACCGATTGCCAATCCGGGCAAGGAAGCCATCGCTGCCACGCTTAATCCCATGAAAACCCAGGATATGTATTTTGTTGCCAACGGCTCAGGCGGCCATGTCTTTGCGGCGACCTATGAGCAGCATCTGATCAATGTCGCAAAGTGGCGGGCGATGGAATCACAGGTCAATGTCTATAGCTCTGCGGCGGTCGCCAGCAGCCATTAGTCTCTAAACTCTATGAGGACGCCCATGTCTTTGGCCAGTATGACCGGTTTTGCCCGTATTGAGGGCGGGTTTGAACATCTGAGCTGGACGCTGGAAATGCGCAGTGTCAACGGGCGCGGGCAGGATATTAAATATCGCTTTCCGGCAGGCTTTGAAGCGGTTGAAACCATAGGGCGCGAACTGGCCAAACGGCATTTTCAGCGCGGTCAGATGAATGTGACGGTCTCCGTTAGTCAGGCGGGGCCCAGGACAGGTATCAGCATCAATCAGGATATATTGGCGGTCTATCTGACAGAATCCCGCAAGCTGGTGGATGCCGGTGAAGCGGTGACGCCTTCGGTGGACGGTCTGCTGGGCTTACGCGGGGTGATTGAGGCTGCCGGCGAAGAACGAGCGGTTCTGGCGGATGAAGGGGTGGCAATGCTGGCGGCCGATATGGCGCGTCTGTTTGAAGCCCTGAAAACGGCCCGCGATAGCGAGGGGCGGGCGCTTGAGGCCATTTTAAACGGCCATCTGAGCGCCATGCAATCTGGCACCGAACAGGCAAAGCTTTTGGCCGATCAGCAGGTTGAGATCATCCGCGAACGCTTTACACGCCGCTTAGCGGAATTGTTGCCTGACGCGCCGGATTTTGAGGAACGCATCCTGCAGGAAGCAGCTTTGCTGGCCACCAAGGCGGATGTGCGCGAAGAACTGGATCGCTTATCCTCACACATCGAGCAGGCGCATCAGTTGATAAGCGCTGAGACGGCACCGGGCCGCAAGCTGGATTTTCTGGCGCAGGAGTTTATGCGCGAAGCCAATACGCTTTGTTCAAAATCAGCCTTTATCGAATTGACCCAAACGGGTCTGGAGCTTAAAGCCTCGATTGATCAATTCCGTGAGCAAACACAAAACGTGGAGTAGGCGATGCCGAATTCGGACAAAAACGGCGCGCAACGCATAAGGCGCGGCCTGATGTTGATTGTGTCATCGCCTTCCGGCGCCGGTAAAACCTCACTTTGCCGTCGCTTGATGGCGGATCATCCGGATCTGGATCTGTCGGTATCGGTGACAACGCGTAAACCGCGTCCCGGTGAGATGGAGGGGCGTGAATATCATTTTATTGATGAGGCCCGCATGGAGGCATTGGTTAAGGCCGATGCCTTTTTGGAGCACGCGGCGGTGCATGATCATCATTATGGTTCTTTGCGTGAACCGGTTGAGCGTGCTCTGTCGCAAGGCCAGAATGTTTTGTTTGATATAGATTGGCAGGGTGCGCAGCGTATTTCGGCAAAAGCGCCCTCCGATGTGGTGCGTATCTTTATCCTGCCGCCGTCTATGGTTGAACTTAAGCGCCGCCTGATTGCCCGTGCGCAGGATGAGATGGCGGTCATTGAGCGCCGTCTGGATCGGGCTAAGGG